>JAQVHG010000277.1 GCA_028696365.1 Methanofollis sp. | reverse complement strand
CCTCTCCAAGGAGGAGTTCAAGGAGGCGCTCCTCGAAACTCTGCGCAGGAACAACCTCAAGGATGCCTATATCAGGCCGGTGGTCACGCGCGGCAAGGGCAACATGGGCCTGGACCCCAGGAGCTGTGCCACCCCGACGATCTTCATCATCGCCGCCGCGTGGGGCGCGATGTACGGCGACCTCTACGAGAAGGGGCTTACCGCCGTCACGGTCTCGGTCAGGAGAAACGCCGCCGACGCTCTCCCGCCGAATGTCAAGAGCCTCAACTATCTCAACAATATCCTTGCGAAGATCGAGGCCAACTACAAGGGCGGCGACGAGGCGATCTTCCTCGACACCCACGGCAACATCACCGAGGGCTCGGGCGACAACCTCTTCCTGGTCAAGGACGGCGTCCTCATCACCCCGCACACCCTCAACAACCTGCGTGGGGTCACCAGGCATGTCGTCCTTGAGGCGGCGGCGGCCCTCGGGATCACCGTGATGGAACGTGATGTCGGCTACTTCGATCTCTACACCGCCGACGAGGTCTTCGTCACCGGCACGGCGGCCGAACTCGGCCCGATCGTCACCATCGACGGCCGGACCATCGGGACCGGTACCCCTGGCCCGATCACCAAGCAGCTGATGGCCGGGTTCTCGGCCATCACCGCAAAGGAAGGCACCCCGATCTACTGATCGGGTTCTCTTTTTTGTTCTTCTTTTGTGTGGGGGAGACGTGTGTCCCCCGCCTTCCTATCCCTTTGGCCGGGGGCGCTGTCCACGGACCCCCGGGACCACGATAGGGTCGGGAAGGCAGAAGAGATGATGGAACTGCTATCCTCGACCTATCGTGTGGTGGGGGATTCAGGGGGCGGCCAAGACTCCCGACAGAGAGAGGCATCCAGAGGATTTCTACAGAGCCCCTTTTTGGTTTTTGAGGCGTGTGTAAATCCCCTCTTGACAGGTATCTCTGCGTGGGATAGACCTCAGGCATCTCACACATCAGGAAAGAGGTGAAATATTTTTCAATACCTGCCGATGTCCTCCCATGGTGAGGAGAACCAAAGGCAGCATCCCCCCAGCCTCTGAAATATTGCCCAGAACATTTTCATCGTGTATGCGCGAGTTTGAGGGTCAGATCCGATTCTCTAGAACCGATCATCATGGTCAAGGGGACAGGATCTCCAGCGTCAAAGAGGAGAACAGGATATGAAGTAGTCTCTTCATTCCCTTAAGATGGGTTTATCTCCGCACAGAAGATCAGGGAGGGGCATGGACGCAACCATACTCCTCGGCTTCTGTGCCGGCCTGCTCACCACAGTCTCATTCTTCCCTCAGGTAGCACGGAGTCTACGCACCCGTTCGGCCCACGACTTCTCAGCCCTGATGCTGGTCCTCCTCTTCACTGGCCTCACCCTCTGGCTGGTGTACGGGATCCTGAGAGGAGATGCCGCGATCGCCGTTGCCAACGGTGTCAGCGCCACCCTCGTCGCCGTGATTGGAATGGTGAAGGTGCGTTCAGGATGAACTGGATAGAGATTAAGACTCAAGTGATCTCTCGCATTGGACTAAGACCCAAAGACCACCTCGTCTTCTCAAACTCAGTGACACTCTTATCTCGAAGATCAAAGATTAAAATTCTCAATTAGGTGAAAAACCCGGCTCTGTAGAAATCCTCACCTCTTGTATAGGAGAGACGTGTGTCGCCCGCCTTCCTATCCCTTTGATTGGGGGCGCTGCCCCCAGAACCCCGGGGACCACGATAGGGGTAGGAATGCAGAATAGATGGCCATGACGAAGGGACTGCCGTCCTCGATCCATCGTGATGCGAGGGGTCCAGGGGGCGGCCAAGCCCCCTGGTGGAGGATAGGGTTTAGAAATTCAGGAACGAAAAAATTCAGTTCAAGATGAGTTTCAACCCCAGTGAGTTTTGGGATATGTTCAGTGAGAAAATGTAGGGGACGGCACCGACATATGCTACGCCTCAATACCCTCCTGTGAGGGGTTTCACCCACTCCCCACAACCCTTCTATTTCTTTTCAGCCCCAAGCAGTTCTTCAAGGAGGGTGTTTGTCTTTCTCTGCTCGGCGAGCATCTCTTGCTCGGTCTTCAGGAGTGCCTTCATCAGGTCAAGGGCAAGCATGCTCCTCCTGAAGAGTTCCTCTTTCCGGTCCCCAAAACGCGCCTCAAAACCGGAAAACTCACCAGTGGGTGCCGAGACCTCAACCGTCAGGTCCTCGACCGCGATCACCGGTTCGCCCTCAGCCCGCACCGCCTCAAGAAATGCGGCAAGGTCTGCGGCATCCCCCTCAGCCACCATCTCAACTGTGCCGTCTGGGAGGTTCTTCACATATCCCGCGACACCGGTCTTTGATGCACACCCGGCGACATAACTCCGGTACCCCACTCCCTGCACCTGCCCGCGCGCGACGGCCCGCACGCGCAGTATTCCTGTTCTCCCCGCAAGGGGGCTCTCGCTCATCTGCATGGAACAGAGTATGGAAAAAGAGTGTTATGGAAGTGCCGGTCAATCAGCAGGGAGCGCAAGAACGGCGCTCGCCTTGAACCTGACCGAGACCGTGTCTCCAGGTACGAGGCTGTGCTCCTCTGCTGAGCGCCTGGTGATCATGGCGACGAGGGGGAAACCGCAGTTGACCTTGACCATAACGAGGGGGCCGCCCCTTGGGATTACCTCAGTGATCACGCCATTGAAGTGATTGCGCGCTGTGCTATCCTCTGCTCCGGAGCGGGCAAGGACCACGTCGGCTGCTCTGAACGCAGCCGATACTCTGGTCCCTGGTTGTGCGCCAGAGAGGGCGAAGAGGACCTGGTTCCCAACACTGACAGAGACAAGCCCGTTCTGGCTCTCGCCCACGACACCGTTGACAATATTCTCCATCCCCACAAACCGCGCCACCTCCACGCTACGCGGGGCGTCGAAGACTCCCTCACGTGTGTCTTCCTGGACGAGACGCCCGTCGATGATGACGGCGATCCGTGTGGCAAGCCGCAACGCCTCCTCGCGTGCGTGCGTCACCTGGACCACAGTCAGCCCGGTCTCTTTCCTCACCCTCACAAGTTCGTCCATCAACGTCTCCTTCGTGACAGGGTCGAGGGCGGCGAAGGGTTCGTCGAGGAGGAGGATATCCGGCTCGGTCGCAAGCGCCCGCGCGATCGCCACTCGCTGCTGCTCGCCCCCGCTCATCGTCAGAGGATAACGGTCGGCCAGGTGAGTGATGGAGAAGCGCTCCAGCAGTTCGTCCACCCGGCGCTCGATCTCGGCGTCAGGGATCTTCTTGAGACGCAGCCCAAAGCCGATGTTCTTCCTGACCGTCATGTGGGGGAAGAGTGAATAGTCCTG
>JAQVHG010000276.1 GCA_028696365.1 Methanofollis sp. | reverse complement strand
GGTGAGGGGATCTACAAAGCCCATTGAGGAAGCACCACACCCTTTGAGATCTCTTAGTCTCGCTTCATCTTCATCTCGAGGAAGACAAAAGCGAGTTCAAGAAGACGAAAATTTTTGCAAGTGTGGAGATTCAAATTCCCACCAGCCATACCTTTGAACTCGCCGTGTCTCTCCTGTTCGCTCACGCACGCATATTACAGATCAGAGATCTTCTCGACTCCCTCTGCTCGTTTCCCCGAACTCCCCCAGTCGCACGATCGGTCGGGGACGGTACCACTCTCTTCATGTTCATTGTTTTTGCCTTCCCGATCCAATCTTCATCCAGGGGGTCCGGTGGCTGCGACTGGAAGGAGCTTGAAAAAATCAGATTCTGTAGAAACCCTCACCCATTATAGGTGCACGCGTGACTCAACCACCTTCCCTTATGAATCTCGCCGGGGGCGCGGCCCCCTGCACCCCCAGGGATGAAAATTGGGCCAGGAAGGCATATCCAAACTCCCTGAAGAGGGATTTCGTCCACGACCTATCGTGTCTCAGGGAGTTCGGGGGGCGGCCAAGCCCACCGCCAGAGAGATTCATTAAGAGGATTTCTACAGACTCCACAGAACTTTGAATGAATCCTCTTCAGAGATAAATCCCTGCGGCACTCCTCGCCCTGGCAAAAAATGAGAGAGATCCCCTACCAACAGTGCAGGAGTTCTCACTTCTTAGTATAGACCTTCTGGATCGGATCAAAGGGGGCGAAGAGACCCTCGACGTCACGCCCCAGATATTCGGTCTTACCCATCACATAGTACCCATCTGTCCTGAGGGCGTCATGGATCATCCGCACCAGGTCGGCCTTCTGCGCTTCATTGAAATAAATGGTTACGTTCCTGCATGAGACAATATCCAGGAAACGAGCCGCCGGGATATTAGACATCAAATCATGATAGGAAAAGCGGACCATCGCTTTCAGCTCTGGCTTCGCCTCGTACTTCCCGTCGTCCCTGTGGATAAAATGCTTCTGGATCTCTCTTTCCTTGAGATTCTTGAGGGCCCTCGCGTCGTACACACCTTCACGCGCCTTCTCAAGGACCTTGCGATCGATGTCGGTCGCATAAATGGTGCAGTCGATCTCATGAGTAAACGAGAGATCCCTGGCAAGCATCGCATAGGTGTACGCCTCCTCCCCAGTGGCGCACCCGGCACACCAGATCCGCACCCGCGTCTTCCTCTCGAGGATCTCGGGGAGCACCTGCTGGCGCACGATCGAGAAGACCTCTGGGTCTCGCAGGAATTCGGTCACATTGATGGTGAGCGCGTTCCTGAGAAGGTCCTTCTCACCCTTCTCAGAGATGAGATATCTGTGATAGGCGGCAAACGAGTCATTCCCTGAGATCCGCATCCTGGAGAGGACACGGCGGCGTATGTAGTCTTCCTTGTAGTTGGAGGTCTTAATCCCTACCACACGCTCGATTGTACGGTTGAGTGCTGTAAAGTCGTCCATGGTGGGTTCCTGGATATATTACTCGGTCTTGAAAGTGTCCATCTTTATTTTCAGATCTTTTGAGAGTTCTGTGAGTTCATGGGCGGCGCTGCCGACCTCCTGCGTCGAGGCGCTGACCTCTTCGGCGAGGGCGGCCATGTCTTCGGCCTGCTTGAGGTTCTCTTTCGTCTTGCCTGCGGCCGACTCCATCATCTCCATGATCTTCCCGGTCTCTCCGGCCTGGTTCTCGGTCGCCCGGGTGATCTCGGTGATCGCGTTCGCCGCCTCGTCGATATCGACACTGATCCTGGTGAGGACCGTGATCGCGCGGTCGACGCTCTCAATCCCCTCCTGGATCTCCTGGTGAGAGGCCCGCATCGAATCGGCGGTCTGCTCACTCTCCTTCTGGATGGAGGCGATCAGTTCCTCGATCTGCTGGCTTGCATCTCTGGAGTCACCTGCCAGGTTCCTGATCTCGCCTGCAACAACCGCAAACCCGCGGCCGTGTTCGCCGGCCCTAGCCGCCTCGATCGCGGCGTTAAGCGCAAGCAAGTTGGTCTGGCTGGAGATTTCGTTGATCAACTTTATGATCTTTGTGATCTCGTGCATCTGAGTGTTGAGGTGACCGATATCCTTGACGGTCTGCTCAGAGATCGTCCCGACGGCCTCCATCTTCTGAGAGGCGACTTTCCCGATCTCGGCACCATGCCGCCCATCCTCAGCCGAAGCCTGGGCCTTCTTCATGACTTCCTGGGTGGTGCTTGCGATCTCCTCGATGGATGCAGAGAAGTCGGCGATACTCCGGTTCACGTTCTCGATGCTCTCCAGAAGGTCGCGAGAGGACTCCGAGGAACTCTGGGTAGCGATGGCCACCTGTTCGGTGGCCTTGCTGATTTCGGCCGCGCCTTTTCCGGTCTCCCCGGCCGTCTCCTTCACGACGTCTACGGCCTGGTTCACCTCCCCGATGATCGCCCTGAAGTTCTCAAGCGAACGGTTGTAGTTGGCCTTCACCCCTGCAAGGAGGTCGTCCTCTTGAATCGCAACGCTGGTGGAAAGGTCGCCGCACGCCGCGGCCTCCATCACTGCGGCAAGGTCGGCGGCACTCTTCTCAAACCTCTGTGCCCGCTCGTCGGCCTCGGTCATGAGCGCCCTGATCTTGTCCTCCTTCTCGCGCTGAGAAGTGACATCATTGTAGACGATGATGATGCTCGCGATCTCACCGCTCGCAGAGAGAAGCGGGATGCCGTACTGCTCAAGGATGTGGGTGCCGTTCGGGAGTTCGACCGTCACCTCACCATAAGAGCGTCTCTTATGCTGAAGAGTCAGTTTGAGCCCTTCGCCTTTCTGTTCGAGCACCCTGAAGGAACGTATGTTCGTCCCTTTCAGGTGCTCGTACGGGATCCCCGACATCGCGGCGTAGGCCTCATTTGCCGAGATTACCGTGAAGTCAGGGGTGATGAGGAGGATGGGCATCGGGTTCTGGTCGATGATCGTCTGCGAACGGTTCTGGAGGTTTTTGATCTCAGTCATCTCCTCCTTGAGGCGTGCCTCGTTCTCCTTGACCTCGGTGATGTCGTAGAAGATGAAGAGGGCCCGGTCGGTCCGGCCTGCCTTGTTGCGGAGCGGGATGCCGTACTGATCGACGATCTTGTTCCTCTTTCCGATGCTGAGTTCGAGCGTTGATTTAGTCTTTTTACCCCTGGAGAAGACGTGGCTGTTCTTGTCCCCGGCAAGGTGTCTGACCGTAGCGCGACCCTTTGCACCAGAGATGAGGCGTTCCCTCGAATCCTCCATCAAGGTGCAGTAGGCGTCGTTGAGGGCAAGCACCTGCAGGTCCTTGTCGACGAGGGCCATCGGCATCGGGTTCTCCTGGAAGACAGTCTTCAACCATA
>JAQVHG010000275.1 GCA_028696365.1 Methanofollis sp. | reverse complement strand
GGCCAGCCACCCTGAGGGCCTCGATGGCGCCAGTGACCTCGGCAGGCCCCATATTGTCGAGGAGAATGAGATCCGCCCCGGCACGCGCCGCGGTGACGGCGTCTTCTGCCGATTCCACCTCGACCTCCACCTTATGATAGAGGGTGTAAGCCCGTGCCCGACGCACCGCCTCCTCGAACCCGACAAGGGCGAGGTGGTTGTCCTTGATGAGGACCATATCGGAGAGAGAAAGACGGTGGGCCTCTCCGCCACCGAGGAACACGGCCTTCTTGTCGAGGGCTCTGAGGCCAGGGGCGGTCTTCCTGGTTGAAGCGACCCTGAGATGAGGATCTACAGCCTCCACCGCCTGCACCGCCGCCTTCGTCGCGGTGGCGATCCCACTCATCCGTCCGATGATGTTGAGGACTGTGCGCTCGCCCATGAGCACGGCACGAGCAGGGCCTGAGACCGTCATCACCGTCGTGCCAGCGTCAACCTCTGCTCCGTCCTCGACCATCGGATCGGCCCCGACCCCGAGGTACTCAAAAAGGGCAACGCTCTCCTCAAGTCCTGCGATGACGCAGCGCTCTCGCGTCCTGACCTCGGCCGCGAGCACGGCGTCTGCGGGTACCACGGCCTCAGAAGTGATATCCCCAAAGGGGACGTCCTCCTCAAGGAACGAGACGAGGTGCTTGAGGTCGACGGGCATCTCATTCATCCCCTGAGAGCGATCATCCGCTCGATGGCCTTCCTGGCACGCCCGGCGATCGCCTCGTCAATGGTCACCTCATACTCCCCAGTCTCGAGAGCCCTGCGCACGTCTCCGAGTGTTGTGCGCTTCATATCTTCACAGACGACCTCCTCGACGGCATGGAAGGTTCGGTCAGGGAAGAGACGGCCAAGACGGTAGGCCATCCCCTCTTCGGTGAGCACCGTCCAGTCCTTGTGGAGGTGCGCCTGCCTGACCATACCCCCAGTCGAGGCAACAAGGTCAGAGGCCTCCTGCACCGCGGGGTCGCATTCTGGGTGGCAGACCACGGCGTCGCCCCTCGCATGTCCAGCCTCGACATCGGCAAGGGTGTACTCCTGATGGACCGGGCAATGCCCGTCCGCGGGGAGGGGGATGATCTCTTTTTCAGGCACCTGCGCCGCGACATAGTGCGCCAGGTTAGCGTCAGGACCGAAGAGCACCTGCGTCTCGGAAAGGGATCTGACCACCTCGACAGCATTTGCTGAGGTGCAGGTGATATCGGCCTCGGCCTTCGACTCGACGGTCGAGTTGACGTACAGCACGACGGCAGCCTCAGGGTAGCGGGCCTTTGCTTCTCTGACCATCTCTGGGGTGAGACAGTCGGCAAGCGGACACCCTGCCTCCTTCACCGGGAGAATAACTTTCCTTGAGGGGTTGAGGATCTTCGCAGTCTCGGCCATGAACTCGACCCCGCAGAAGATGAGTACGTCGGCGGTGGCCTCCTTGGCCTTGATCGCAAGTTCTAAACTGTCGCCCACAAAATCGGCAATCTCCTGAACCTCCGGTCTCTGGTAGTTGTGGGCGAGGATCACCGCGCCCTGGTCTTCTTTGAGTCTCTGAATTTCATCCTGTATCATGTTCCCACTCTCATCGGTTCGCCAAGGTTCTTGAGCAGGGTCACGATCGAGAGCGCGGCAAGGTAACTCGTCGCCGGGTTATCTGGGCTCGGACGGTTTTTCACCGTGATCGTCGCCTCGCCAAAGTCCCCTTCGATGAAGATCTCGTGCACGTTCCTGTCAACATCAGGGTCGGCCCAGAGTTCCACCTCGACATCTCTGTCGGCGGCAAGTTCGAGGGCAACCGAGACATTGGTATTCTTGGGATAGTGCTTTATGCACTCGTTCGCCATCCCGGAGAAAAGGCACGTGCGCTCGGTGCACTCTTCGATATTGAGGGACCGCGGATTTTTGGTCGTGCGCAGCAGGAGTCTGGTGATCCCTGAGACCTGTCCGATCTTAAGGTTGTCGAGCCCGAAGATCGCCCCACTCGGGATATAGATCTTTTGTCCGAGGGAGGTGGCAAGGTCAGTGATCTCGTACCTGAAGGTCTCATCTGCAAAGACCCCGACGCTCATGACGACGAGGTCTTTCCCATGTTCAAGAACCGATGCGGCATATTGTTGAGCAGCGGCGATCGAAGCCGCCTCAACAACGATATCGTAGTCTTCATTGAGAAAGTCTTCGATATTTCCAAACACCTTTGCGTCGCAGAGTTTCCCAGCCTCCTCCGCGCGTCCGGGCATCTGGTCATAGAGGGCAACAATATCGACTCCTACATGATTTTTAATTATGATATTCCCGATATTGCCGCACCCCAGCAGACCTATGGTGAGCATCTGTATATGATAGGTGGAAGGGGGGTTAAGCATTGTGCTGCAGGGATCCGGCGCCCTCTACGGCCGCAGTCTGCAGACTGATATGGGGGTGGGGACAGAGAGTATAGGGATGGACCAGTTCAGGAACAGGCAGGTGTACATCGAGACCTATGGCTGCACCTACAATCAGGCCGATTCCCACAGGCTTGCAAGGGTTCTGGAGGGGCAGGGGTGCGTGATCGTCGACGATCCCGAGGCGGCCGATCTGGTCGTCATCAACACGTGCATCGTCATCGGCCGGACCGAGCGGCAGATGCTCAGGCAGATCAGGGCATATGCAGACCGGGACCTGGTGGTCACCGGGTGCATGCCGGTTGCTCTGAGAGAGAAGGTTCTGGCTGCAGCGCCGCATGCGCATCTCATCCTCCCTGACGAGATCAACCGGGACTCTCCTACCGGGTGCGCTCAGACCGGGAAGGCGGTTGGGATCCTCCAGATCTCTTCAGGGTGCAGGGGCAGGTGCGCCTACTGTATCACCCGCGCAGCGCGCGGGAGGCTGAAGAGCAGGGCGGCCGATCTAGTCTGCAAGGACCTTGCGGCCCTGGTGACCAGGGGGGTCATTGAGGTGCAGGTGACGGCCCAGGACGTGAGCGCCTGGGGGATGGACACCGGCGACGGCCGCCTGCCCGACCTGGTGCGGGCGATGACCGCGGTACCCGGCGAGTTCAGGCTGCGCCTCGGGATGATGAACCCGGCAACGGTGCTGGACTGCCTCGACTCCCTGGTGGAGGCGTGCCAGGACGAAAAAGTCTTCTCGTTCGTCCATCTACCTGTGCAGTCGGGCTCAAACCGGGTGCTCACGGCGATGCGGCGTGGTTACACGGTCGAGGAGTTCGAGGAGATCGTCGCGGCCTTCCGCGCGGGGGTGCCAGGGGCGCGGATCTGCACCGACCTCATCGTCGGCTACCCGACCGAGACTGAGGAGGACTTCGCGGAGACCCTAGCAATGGTAGAACGGGTCAGGCCCGACAAGGTGAATATCACGCGCTACTCG
>JAQVHG010000274.1 GCA_028696365.1 Methanofollis sp. | reverse complement strand
CGTAGACCGCTGCGAGGGGGTTGTGGCCGAGCAGGCGGTCCTTGACGGCGAGGACGGTGCAGGGTGCCTCTGCATATTTCATAAAGAGGGAGTCGTGCCCGACGCAGAGGCCGAGCATGATGTTGAACTCGGTCTCTGCAGCATTGAGGAGCATGGCCTGGAAGATAGGGTTGCAGATCTGCTCCTCGGTGCCGGGCGCCACCTTCTCCTCGTCCAAGATGCCGAGGCTCTCCTTCGGGACGCGTCCCGCCTTGCAGACCACCGAGACGACTTCAAACCCCCGGCTCCGGAAGAAGCGCTCCACCACCGACGCCTCCTTTGCAAGCCCGGTGCAGAAGGCGAGGCCGAGGCGGTGGTAGCCCATCTTCCCGGCAAACTCGGCCGTCTCCTCAAGCCGGCACTTTATCGGTCGGAGCCGCTCGTATCCCTCCTCCTTCTGCCCATACCCCTCGCCCTCCTGGACCGCCGCCGCCCTTGCGAAGGCGGCCACCGCCGGACGACAGTACTCCTCCTTCGCCGCGGCCAGGAGATCGGTCTGCCCCTTGGTCGGGCATCCTGGGATCGATCTTCCGTTTTCTGTCCTGCAGAGTTGCTCATCTTTTTTGATCCCGCATCTGGCGCATGCAGGATAGTCTCTTTCCATGGATCACTCCTGGGAGGCCGGAGAAAAAAAGGCTACGGAGAAAATTTCTGGGATGTTCTCTCTGGTGGGGGGTTGGCCGCCCCCCGGGCCCCCCGCTGCACGATAGGGCGAGGACAGCAGTGCCCTCATTGTTTTTTTTATTCTGCCTTCCCTGCTCTATCTTCCTCCCAGGGGTCCGGGGGCAGCGCCCCGGCGCGGAGTGGAGGAAGGCATGATGATCAGAACAGCCGCCCTCATCACAGGATCTTTCCTGCCGTTTCGCGCCGGGGGTTTGCCGCCCGAGCCCCCCGTTGCACGATAGGGCGAGGACAGCAGCGCCCTCGTCATGTGCATTGGTTGTGCCTTCCCGACTCTACTTCATCCCGGCGCGAGAGACTATGGGAAGGCGAGTGTGGCACATCCACATCAAGAAATAGTGAAGATTTTTCCAGCGCAAAAAAAATAAAAAAAATCTCCCGGCCCGTTCACCTGAGATGGATGAACTTGCCGGTCATCGTGGCGTCGAGCACTTTTGTATCGGTCTTGTGTGTCGCCATGCTCACGACGACCATCGTGACCGCCGAGAGGAGGAAGGCATACAGACTGAAGTGGAAGGGCATCTTGTCGATCACATAGTACCAGTAGCCGAGTCCCCCGCCTGAGACCAGGCCGACGAGCATCGAGGCGATGGCACCTTCTCTGGTCGCACCCCGCCAGTACAGCCCTGCAAGGAGGGGCACTGCAAAGGTGGCGAGCATGATCCCGATCCCTGACCACATCAGCCATGCGAGCATCGCCGGCGGATTGATCGCAAGCAGGAGCGTCCCGCCGGCGGCCAAAACAACCGCCACCCTGGAGACCGTGAGCACTTCTCTGTCGCTGGCCGAAGGCCTGAAGATGTTCTTCCAGACATCCCAGGCAAACATCGAGCCCACTGTGAGCATCAACCGGTCGGTCGTCGACATCACGGCCGCGAGCACGATCACCGCAAAGAACGACCAGACCCAGAGATTGGGCATGGCGTACTCAAGCCCTGAGATGAAGATGTAGTCCTGAGCGTTGGGGACGTTCGGGAGGGCGATGCTCCCCTCCTCGACGAGCACCCGGCCCGCAAACCCTGCAAACTTCATCAGGAGCATCACGACCGCGTAGACCGCGAAGGCGATGAGCGGCGACCACTTGAAGTAACTCTCCTCTTTGGCCGCCAGCACGTTGTTGACGACGTGCGGGGCGCAGGCCAGCCCTACCGTGAGCATCAGCCCGAACGAGAGGAGGAACTCAGGCGTGAAGGTCATCCCCTCGGTGAGGTACGGCTGGACAAAGGTCGGGTCGATCCCGGCCATCACCTCGTTGATATGGGCCATGCCGCCGGCCTTCATGATCAGGATCGGGGCGATCGCAAGCACCCCCACGATGAGGAGCCCCCCCTGGATCACCGTCGTCCACGAGACGGCGTACAGCCCGCCGACCACCGTGTAGGCAGTGATGATGATGCCAGAGATTATCAGCGCCTGCCAGTGCGGGATCCCGAAGAGCCAGCCGAGCACGATGGAGATCGCTGTATACTGCCCGATCAGGTAGATGAGGGAGACAACGATCCCTGCCACCGCTGAGATCCCTCGCATGGCTTTCGGACTCTCGAAGCGGTCGGCAAAATAGTCTTCAACTGTCAGGTAGTGGTTCTTCTTCCCGATCCGGTGGAGTTTGACGCCGAAGACGATGATACAGAACGAGGCGGCGAGCGGGACGAAGAGTTGTTCCCAGATGGAGGGCCACCCCGTGGTGAAGCCAAGCCCGCTCACACCAAGCAGGGTCATCCCTGAGCAGATGGAGGAGATCATCAGGATGGTGAAGACCCAGAACCCCAGCGAGCGTCCGGCGACGATGTAGTCCTCGGTGTTATGGATCTTGCCCGAGGCCCAGGCGCCGATGGCGATGAGGACCAGGAAGTAGACGCCGATGATCGCCGCCGTGACCGGTTCGATCATACGGTGTCCTCTTTGAAGACGAACGCCCAGAGGGTGAGCATAATGGTGACCGCGATGAATGCGGTGCTGACAATGGCAAGTGTCTCGAATGGAAGCCCGATCATAGTACCATGTCAGCGTGTGTCATGCCAGCATATAACATGATCGGTCAGAGCGACCGCACGCCCCCTGGTGCATGAGAAAGGACAGATCAGGGGAGACAGAAGGAGAGGGGGCGCGGAGGAGATGAGGATGGGAGATCAAGACTTCTATAGAGTAAGACGGGCCAGTGCGAGGTACGGCGGTGGGGGGACCGACTCGAAGATAAGAGATCTTCCTGTCACCAGGAGTCTTCGATCCCCTCTGTCCTCAAGTCTGCTCCGCTCACATCCGCCACACGAGAGAATCATCATAGGGAATTCTACAGAGCCTATCTTCAATTAAACCCCCGATCCGAAGATGTGGGAAGGCGTTCGATTCACACTCTCCTCCACAAAGAGGTGAGGTTTCTACAGAGCCGGAAATATAGGATTTCTGGGATCGGCCCACGCCGCAAAGTATATATTGTTTGTCGGATATTTCGCGTGCATTCACATACTGTTCTGATCCAGACAAGGGGGGGGGGACGATTGAGTATACACTATAGAATAGCCCGAGGGGTGGGGGCATAAATCTCAGACTTGCGTGCATTCTCCTGTTTATCATCTGCACCCCTGCGGCCGCGACCCCCCCTCTTGTCCGGTTGACAGACAACTCGGTCTTCTATGGGCCTCCTTTCTGGTCACCCGACGGG
>JAQVHG010000273.1 GCA_028696365.1 Methanofollis sp. | reverse complement strand
CCGTGGGGTTACCCCGCGAGTCGAGGATCTCTCTCCCGTGAAGGGAGGTGATGGTGGTGTCAGTCATGAATAGTTTCACTCCGTTATGGTCAATCAGCCCTGAATCACGGCGACGAGCGCCAGGGCATCTTTCAGCCGGGTGATCTCACCCGCCGTCTCTTCGATCTCTTGTTCACGCCGCGCCGACGCCGTGCGGACCGCCGTGCCGGTGACCTCGACCGCCTCGTCCAGTTCGGTGTCCAGGTCTTCCTTGAACCGCCTGAAGGCGGCGTCGATGTTCTGGCGTGTGGCCCACCTAAGGTTCTCGACATTGTGGAGGGCGAGGCGTTCGATCTGGTCGGTGAGCCTCGTCCGCATCCGTGTCTCTCGCAGGCGGCTCGGCATGACCCGCTCGATGAGGTCGGCGCCGACAGGAGAGAGGACACTCCCCCAGTGTTTCCGCGAGACCCAGAAGGGTTCGCGCTCGACCACGTAGACCTCGCGCCGAGGACGGGCCGGAGTCGGGACCGCAAAGAGCGTGGCCGCCTCCTGGCGCACGCTCTCGACAAGACCGTCGACCTGGTCCTGGTGACGCTGGAGCCTGGCCGCAAGATCCCGGTCGACACGATCGGTGGTCTCTGCGAGGAGACCTGAGAAGTAGTCAGGAATAAAAGCTTCGAGGGCGTCAATGGCGGCCTGCTCGTCCAGGCGGCCCCGCGGGGAAGTGCGGAGCGCTTCAAAGGCGACCTCGTCCAGGCGTGCGATCGCACGCTCCCTGAGGCGCCCGGCCTCGACCTCAAGGAGGGCGTTCACCCGCCGGTGGTCGCCCTCGATCTGGTCGGCGATCGCCTGGCGCTTCTCCTCGGCCTCCGTGATCACGGCGTCGAAGACCCGACACTTCTCTTCGAGGTCTTCGAGAGGGGTCTCGTGCGAGCGGAGTTCGAGTTCGAGGTGGAACCTGAGTTCGTCCACGACGGTGCGGGCCCGCCGCTCCATCGCCTCGCAGAGGACGTCCTCTTTCTCGTGGACGAGGAAAGTAACGAGGTGGTCGACGACGGCGTCAAGCCCGCTCTGCCGCCAGGCCTCCTCGTCGCCTTCTTCCCGCGCCCGGAGTCCGGTCCTGGCCGAGACCGGAAAGATCGTCAGGTCGTCCCCGTCCTCGCCGGTCTCCCTGGCGAGCACCTCTCTGAGAAACGCGATGGCCTCCTCCTCTTCGTCCTCTGAGAGGTAGTCGACCTTGTTGAGGAGGAAGAAGAGCCGGGGGACCACCTGGCGCACCTCACGGAGGAAGCCGACCTCGACCTCGGTGATCGGCGGGTCTGCCGAGAGGAGGAAGAGGGCGGCGTCGCATCGAGGGAGGAGGGCGAGGGTCGTCTCGGTGTTGTGGCGGTGGGTGGACCCGATGCCAGGCGTATCGATGAGCACCACGTCCTCAAGCAGGGGCGCCGGGTGGACGACCTCGACCGAGGCGACGTGTTTCTCGTTTCCAGGGTTGCGGTCTTCGGCGACATATTCGAGGAGGACGGCTCTCGTCTCCCCGGCGTCCCCGGCCATGACGACCCTCTCCTCGCCTTCGTCCTCGAACCTGACCCGCACCTCCCGCCGCGCCCCATACGTGACGACGGTCGGGACGGCGGTGAGCGGGACCACCCCGCGTGGCAGGACGTCCTCGCCGATGAGGGCGTTCAACAGCGTGCTCTTGCCGCGTTTGAACTGGCCGAGCACGGCAAGATGAAATCTGCCGGCATCGAGGCGGTCGGCAAGGTCGAGGAGGCGGGTCTCGTATCTGGCGTAGTCTGGCCCGAGTCCACGGACGCACGCGATCGCACGCTCAAGGGTCTCTGGTCGGTGGGGAGAGGCGGGGGCTCCCTCGTGGTTAAGTGTCTGCTGCATGCTCCTTCTCCGGTGCGAAATTACGAAATGCTTGGGGAATGCAGGAGTTATCAGCACAAAAGGCGGTTTACGGTGAACTCCATCACCTGGATAGAATGAAGTATGCACCGGTGCCGCATTAATTCTTTGCCAGGAAGCGATACCCATAAGAGGACCGAGGTTCATTTCTGTGTGTCCATCAGGTGATGAGGTCCGCCTTCAACTGCCCCTACAGGCTGATGACTTCTATTCTTCCGGCGACGCCGTCCCTTTGCGCGAGTGGTGCGTTCAAATCTGGACGTGAGAAACGGCTTCACCGGCACATGAAGGAAGAGATCCATCATGCCCCCAGCACGACCACCACTGAACACAGATCAGGAGCGTTGCCTGCGTGTCACCTGCAAGCACATAGACAGACTATTGTGCGATATCGAGGAGATCATGGACGCCTCGGGATCGGGGGCGGCATTTCCCAGGTATATCTCAGACATCACTCCAGCGCAGCGGCGCACTGTCGAGGGCTACATTGCACGCCTCAGGGAAGGACTTGTCCGAGCACTGGATGGCCAGGGTATCCCTGGAGAGGTGCCAGATATCCTGGCCTCACGGGCCATCCATGCCGCTCTTGTTGCGGCCGATATTGCTGCAGAAGAGTTGAAGCCGAAATACATGCAGGGATATGGCGAGGTCCCGGAGACCACGGCCGTCGAGTTGAACGGCATCGCAGGGGAATTGCACCGGTTGATTACGGAACTCGACCGGTATGTTGCCAGGGAAGCGGGGCAGGATCTCAGGGGGCGGTTGGAACGGCTGGAAGAGGACGGCGCCGACCTCCGCCTCCTTGCAAAGATCGAGGAAGTGGTGACCGACCGCGGGCTGGTAGAATTCAGGGGGGCAATTGCCTCGGTCCTGGACCGGGTCGAAGACATGACCTTTGAGATTGCCCTGTTCGGGCGCGTCAGCACGGGGAAATCGTCGCTCCTGAACGCCATCCTCGATACCGTGGCGCTGCCGGTAGGCACCACGCCGGTCACCGCCGTCCCTATCAGGGTCATCTTCGGGGAAGAACCGTCTGTTGCGGTCTCGTATACGAACGAGCCTCCAGCATCGTACGCGATCGCACGTCTCGCCGAGTTTGCGTCTGAGGAGCAGAACCCAGGGAATGAGAAACAGGTGTCTCGCATTGTGGTGGCGCTGCCGGCACCATGCCTGCGCGACGGTATCGCTTTCGTCGACACGCCAGGTCTTGGATCGCTTGCAAGCCATGGGGCTGCCGAGACGCTGGCGTACTTGCCGGCCTGCGATCTCGGCGTCGTCCTCATCGATGCGGGGTCGACGGTGACGGCCGGGGACGTACAGGCGATTCTTGCATTGAGCGAGGCGGCCGTTCCGGTGCACCTCGTGCTCAGTAAGGCTGATCTTCTGACCCCGCAGGAGAGTGAGAAAACCATTCGCTATCTGCAGGAGCAGATCGAGAAGGAGTGTGGTCTGGAACTCCCGGTCCATCCGGTCAGCACTCTTCCGTCACACCGC
>JAQVHG010000272.1 GCA_028696365.1 Methanofollis sp. | reverse complement strand
GCCGCACGGTGATCATCAGAGGTCGCCTGCATCAAAATATTATTCCCGTCAGAGGAGGAGATCAGCCTATGGCCGCGATCCAGGTGGAAGGGCTCACCAGGACCTTCGACGAGTTTGTCGCCGTCGACGGGATCTCGTTTACCGTGGAGGACGGCGAGATCTTCGGGCTGCTCGGGCCGAACGGTGCGGGCAAGACCACAACCATCAACATGCTCACCACCCTCCTCTCGCCGACCGGGGGGCGGGCCACCATCGGAGGCGCCGACATCGCCACCGAACGCGACCAGGTCCGCCAGCAGATCGGGGTCGTCTTCCAGGAACCGGCCCTCGACACCAACCTCACCGCCAGGGAGAACCTCGACTTTCACGCGATGATGTACGGGATCCCGCGGCAGGCGCGAGAGGACCGGATCGCGGCGGTGCTCAGGCTCGTCGAACTCGATGACCGGGCCGACGACCTAGTCTCAGAGTATTCTGGCGGGATGAAGCGCCGGCTCGAGATCGCCCGCGGCCTGATCCAGCGTCCGAAAGTCCTCTTCCTCGACGAACCAACCCTCGGCCTCGATGCACAGACCCGCCGCCGCATCTGGGAATATGTCGAGGCGCTCAACCGCGACGAGGGGGTGACGGTGGTCCTGACCACCCACTATATGGAAGAGGCCGACTACCTCTGCAACCGGGTGGCCATCATCGACCACGGGAAGATCAGTGTCCTCGACACCCCTGAGGCGCTCAAGGCCTCGCTGGGTGGCGACCTCATCACTCTTCGGGTCGAGGGGGACGATGCGGGGTTTATAGATCGGTTGCACGAGGTGCCCTGGGTCAGGCAGGTGGGTGGCGCCGGCCAGACCATCTCCCTCGTGGTGGAAGAAGGGGACCGCCGGGTACCTGCCCTCGTGGCGATGGCGGCGGCCGAAGGACTGGAGATCGTCTCGGTGAATCTTAGACAGCCGAGCCTTGAAGACGTCTTTCTCCATGTGACCGGCAGGACAATACGGGAGGCCTGAGATGAACCGCGAGGTCACCGCGATCTATGTCCTCTGGCTCAGGGAGATGAAGCGTTTCTTCAGGGCGAAGTCCAGGGTCATCGGGACGCTCGGGATGCCGCTCTTCTTCATGGCCTTCCTCGGGTTCGGGTTTCGGACCAGCACGGTCCCCGGGATCCCGGAGGGCATCGACTACATCACTTACCTGGTCCCCGGGATCGTCGGCATGACCCTTCTCTTCTCCTCGACGTTTGCCGGGATCTCGGTACTGTGGGACAGGGAGTTCGGATTTTTGAAAGAGATCATGGTCGCCCCGGTGAGCAGGATCTCGATCGTCCTTGGCAGGACGGCCGGTGGGGCGACGACCTCGCTCCTCCAGGGGGTTCTTATTCTCCTTCTTTCAGGGCTGATGGGCTTCTCGTACCCCGGGCTCCTTGGTTTCCTGGCCGCGGCCCTCTTCATGCTCCTCATCTCCACCACCTTCATCTCGATGGGGTTGATCTTCGCCTCGAACATGAAAGACATCCACGGCTTCACCCTGGTGATGAACTTCGTCGTCTTCCCGATCTTCTTCCTCTCAGGTGCGCTTTTTCCGGTCGAGAACCTCCCCCTCTGGGTCCAGCCGCTCTCGTACGCCGACCCCCTCACCTATGGGGTGGACGGACTGCGCGGCGTCCTCACCGGCGTCTCCTCGTTTCCCCTGATGACTGACGCCGTCATCCTCACCGGATTCTTTCTTCTGCTTCTCGTCCTTGGCGCCTGGTCCTTTGAGCGGAGCGAGTCGACCTGAACGATTTATATCGGGGCGGGGAGATCACCCCTCCATGCCAGATCAGTATCCGGTTCTCCCCCTGCTCCTCCTCGTTCTGCTGGCCCTCTCTGCGGGAGGGTGTATGGGGACGGGATGGACCGACCTCTCGGTCGAAGAGGCCCATGCCCTCATCCAGGAGCGTGCGGGGGATCCAGAGTTCGTGCTCCTGGACGTCAGGACGCCTGAAGAGTTTGCCGCCGAGCACATCGAGGGCGCGGTCAATCTCGACTGGTATGATCCGGCATTCAGGGACGAGGTCAGAGCCTTCGAGAGGGGGGCGACCTACCTGGTCTACTGCCGGACCGGTGTGAGAAGCGCCGAGGCGGCGGCGATGATGGTCGAAGAGGGGTTTGACGAGGTCTATAATATGGAGGAGGGGATCACCGCCTGGAAGGCGGCCGGATATCAGGTCGTCACCTGAAGCCCCTCACCGGCGAGGAAGGTAGTGGTCTCGGTGTGCACGATCCGGCCGTACTCGTCGAAGATGGTGACCTGCACGCTCACCTCGTCGCCTGGCTCGGCTGGCACGGGCGGGAGTTCGATCGGGTCGGTGGCCGAGATGCCGGAGAAGACCTGGCCGGCCACGGCGTCGGTGACCTCCCAGGCCACCCTGATCTCGAAGGTGACCGAGTAGGATGCAGGTTCGGTGGTGTTGGGATAATACCTGAGGACAAGGTCGTCCCCTGCGCCGCCGGTCACCTCAGGGGTGAACTCGACTGGCGGGGGAAGGGAACCGTCTGGCTCCCCAAGACACCCGGAGACGAGTGCGGCCACGACGACGGCACCCACAAGACAGGTCAGGGCCATGCCAGGTCTCACGGTCTCTGCCCCCTCTGTTCACCTTTCCAGTAGTCACGCTGGTCCTGCGAGAGGTCGGGCGGGACCTCCATCAGCCCGGGGGGCAGAGGGGAGAAGAAGGTCTGCTCTGCAAGATAGTCGATCCCGAACCTCACGATCCATGAGCGCAGGATGGTCAGGTTCGGGCAGATGGTCACCTCGTTCTTCCGGTAGTGCTCGACGGTCTCAAGGAAGAAGGCCTTCTCTTCAGGGGAGAGAGAATCTTTGAAATATCCCAGGGCATGGAAGAGGACATTGGTCCGCGAGGTGGCCTTCGGGGGATTTTTCAGGGCGGCCCTAAGATGAAGTTCATAGATCGCGAAGATCTCTTCGAGCGGTCGCCTCTCCTGGTTTGCCACCACTCTCCCGAGTGTCTGGAGTTCTTTCTGGCTATATGCCATCAGGAGAAATTTGTTCCTGGCGTGAAACTCTGAGAGGACCTGGAGGTCGCCGTGCGCCCTCGCCTCCCTGAATCCGGCGAGGGTGAAGAGCCTGACAAGGAAGTGCTCTCTGATCCGCCGGTTCCGCAGCCTCCCCTCGTCCTCGACAGGGAGGTCTGGGTGGCGCGAGAGCACCGCCTCTGCAAAGAGCCCGGCGGTCGTCCCGAGGCTGGCGCCGCCCTTCATCGACGAGTAGATTTTCACCCCTTTGATCCCGCATGAAGGCGACCTGGACTTGAGAAGAAACCCGTCCACCTCGCCAAGGCCGTCGAGAAACGAGGCTGTAAACCCGGTCATAATTTCGGTCACGTCC
>JAQVHG010000271.1 GCA_028696365.1 Methanofollis sp. | reverse complement strand
GTCGCCTTCAGGGAGGCCGAGCACATGCTCACCCACCACCGGGCGGCGATCAAGGACCTGATGCACTACATCCTGAGGACCGGCGTGGAAGAACTCAGCGCGGTCCAGTATATCCATGTGGGCGACCGCTTCCCAGACACCGTCGTCGGGATCGGCGCCGGGATGGCCCTTTCCAAACTGAACTCAGACAAACCGATTCTTGTGATGTGCTCGCTCCCCGAAGACCCCACCCTCACCAAGGTCTCGATGCGGGCGACCGACCAGATGGTCGAGGCCGGGATCGACCTCCAGGCGGCGCTCATCGAGGCAACCGCACCCTTCAACGGCACCGGAGGCGGCCATGCCATCGCCGCAGGGGCCTTCATCCCCAGAGAGGCCGAGGAGGAGTTCGTCGGCCTGGTCGACGCCTGCATCCGACGGCAGTGTACCCGGGGAGAGTGAACGCCCCTCGCCATCGAGTGAGTTTCAATTTTTCGAGACACAAGCAACAGCGAGTTCGAGAATGTCTCTGAGCAAAAATTCTGCGATGAATCTGATCGACGTGCCTTCCCATCATTTCTTGCCGGGGGCCCTATCAAAGACCTATCAGTCTTCGAACATATCCCAAAACTCTCTGGAAGTGAACCATCTCATCGGACCAGAGTGCTTCCTTCCAGAAATTCTAAATCCTTTCCTCGACCAGGGGGCGGTACGCACCCCAACCCCCCTGCGGCACGATAGATCGAGGACGGCATCCCCTTCGTCATGGTCATCTATTCTGCCTTCCCGTCACCATCGCCATCCCGGGGGTCCGGGAGCAGAGCCCCCGGCGGGGGGAGGGGGAAGGCGACAGATGCATGGGTGCGCGATGAAAAAACTGGGATCTCTTCATTGTCATCCACTGTTCTCAATCGGTGAGGATGAGGGCCAGTGAGGTTTGGGATGACCTCCCTGACTGTGCCCTCTCATCCCGCCATAAATAGATGGCGACATCCTGTTCTCCCTCCTCCATCCCCACATGTTAAATCCACCTGACACCCAAGTACTGACCAACCAGCCCCTGCGGGGGCAGAGACGGCAGAACCCGCAAACAGGAGTCTGTGTGTTGTGACAGGAAGATCAGGAGCGCGCGCGCTGGAGCAGGTTCGGGCCATCGCCGACTTCCAGTTCGGACGCGGAGCAGGCGAGGCCCTCTTCCCTGAAGGGTGCCGGTTCGTCAGGTCCAGGACCAGACGGATCAGACAGGTGATGCTGGACAAAAAACGGCTTGTCACCCTCAGGGCCCAGGACGGACGGTTCACCCTCGGGATCGAAGGAGCACGGCGGCTCAAAGCCGGCATCCCAGCCCCGGCCTATAGGGTTGTGATGATGGAGGACGTCGTTGAGTTCGTGGCGCAGGGGAAGAACGCCTTTGCCAAACACGTCATCGCCGCCGACCCTGGCATCCGCCCGGGCGACGAGGTGCTGGTGGTGCGTGAGGACGACGACCTCCTCGGGACCGGCGAGGCCGCCCTTTCAGGCGACGAAATGATGGCATTTGATTACGGAGTAGCGGTAAAGGTACGGAAAGGAGGGAAGTAAACGTGTTTCCAGGCGGAAAGATCAATCCAAGAAAGATGAAACAGATGATGAGGCAGCTCGGGATGCAGATGGAGTCGCTTGAGGACGTCAAGCGGGTCGTCATCGAGACCGAGAAGGGGAACTATGTCTTCGACGAGGCCGAGGTCGTGGCCACGCTCATGCAGGGGACCACCACCTACCAGATCAATGGCGAGGCGCGGTTCGAGCCTGCGGCCGTCGAGATCCCTGACGAAGACGTCAAACTGGTGATGGCACAGACCAACGCCTCTGCAGAAGCCGCACTTGAGGCACTCACCGCCACCAACGGCGATATCGCCGAGGCGATCCTGCGGCTGACCGGCGCATGATCCAGGCAGGGGAGCGGGTGCTCCTTGTCTCAAGCAAACGGGAGTACTATGTACGTGCCGGCGAGGGCACCCTCTCCACCGACCTCGGGATCCTCGACCTCGCCACCCTGGTCGGAACGGCGTCCGGGAGCACTGCCGCCACCCACCTCGGGCACGAGTTCACGGTGAGGCGGCCACGCGCCACCGACTTCTTCAACCATGCCTCCAGGACCGGGGCCCCGATGCTCCCAAAGGACATTGGGATGGTCATCGCCTATACCGGGATGAGCAAGAACGACCGTGTCCTGGACGCGGGGACAGGGAGCGGGATCGCCGCGATCTATTTTGGCGGGATCGCCCGGACAATCGTCACCTGCGAGGTGAGGCCCGAGTTCGCAAAGCGGGCCGAGAAGAACATCCAGGATGCCGGGCTCGAGAACGTCGAGGTGCGGGCCTGCGACGTCCTCGAAGTGGAGGGTGAGGCGTGCTTCGAGATCGTCCACCTCGACCTTCCGGTCACGGCCGAGCATGTCGCTCGCGCCCACGCGCTCCTGGTCTCTGGCGGGTATCTCGCCTGCTACACCCCCTTCATCGAGGGAATGAGCGCGGCCTATGACGCCGCCGCAACGCTCTTCTCAGAGGTGCACACCTATGAGTGCATGGAGCGCGAGATGACGCGGGGCAAACGCGGCACAAGACCGTCGACGCGGGTCGGACACTCTGGCTACATCACGATTGCAAGGCGGTAAGATGCGGCAACATATCATCTCAATCAAGGAGTTCGAGAAGGCGGAGATCGACGCCCTCCTCGACCGGGCGGAGGCGATCGATCATGGAGACTATGACCACAAGGCCCTTGAGGACAAAATCCTCGGGGTGCTCTTCTTCGAGCCCTCGACCAGGACGAGGATGTCGTTTGAGGCGGCGATGGCCAGGCTCGGCGGGTCCTGCATCGACATGGGCGGGGTGGAGGCGAGTTCGGTCGTGAAGGGTGAGACCCTTGCCGACACCATCAGGGTGGTGAGCGGGTATGCCGACGCCATCGTGCTCCGTCACCCCAAGGAAGGGGCGGCACAACTGGCCAGCGAGTTTGCCACCGTCCCGGTCCTCAATGCCGGCGACGGGGCAGGGCAGCACCCGTCCCAGACGCTCATCGACCTGTACACGATCAGGCAGGCGATGCCGCTTGAAGGGATCGATGTGGGGCTTCTCGGCGACCTGCGCTACGGGCGGACGGCCCACTCGCTCGCCTACGCCCTCACGCAGTACGACGTCACCATCCACACCCTCGCTCCCGAGGGCCTGGAGATGCCGCCGAACGTCGTCGAGGAGTTGCGCGAGCGGGGTGTCGAGATCGTGGTCCACGACGAGATCAAGGAGTTCATGCGGGGCCTCGACGTGATGTACGTCACCAGGATCCAGCGCGAGCGCTTCCCTGACTCGGCCTCGTACTACGCCGTGGCCTCGAGTTACCGGGTCACCCCAGAACTCCTCGCGGAGG
>JAQVHG010000270.1 GCA_028696365.1 Methanofollis sp. | reverse complement strand
TAGAGAGGAACCATAAGGCGATTTCCCGTGATCTCCAGACCTCAAAGATCCTAGTGGGCGCCTTCCTGTCATCCACACCTGGTAACAAAAAAGAAGTCAGGTGTCGCAGCCAGGCGCTGCCATCACCTGAAAGATCGCCCGACCCTTTGCGGTAAGCGTGGTCGTGGTGAAGAGATAGGGATCCTGTGGGGTGCGGAGGTGGACCTCTACGGCACCCATCTTCTCGAGTTCCCTGACCGCCATGTTGATCTCTTGGGGGGAGAGCGCGGTCATGCCCTCCAGATCTTTGCCGGTATACTGGCGTATCTCACTCCCGACCAGCGCATAGAGTACTTTTTCGGCATTTCTCCCTGGTTTTTTCATCTCTGTCGTCCTCCCTTTGATGTGATCTTCTCTCTGTCTCCATCCCCTCCTCCAGGAATAAAACCTTTGTACGTCGCCTGAAGAGGTATGGCCCCACGCGAGATAGGGGAAGAAATATAATGGTTGTGAGATATTGTACCGCTGCCATGAAAAAGATTGCTGTTATCCTGCTTGTCGTGGTCATGGGGGCCGCCGCCTTTGTCTGCGGCTGTACAACACCAGAAGGTGGGGAAGCAACCCCGACCCCTACAGAGACGACCACGACACCGGCAGAGACAACTGCGGCGCCGGCAGGGACGGCCGCCGCACCGGAAGGGACACAAGCCCTCCTGATCGCGACGACGACCAGTCTCCAGGACACTGGACTCCTGGATTATCTCAGACCGATCTTCGAGGAGCAATATGATGCAGACGTAAAGATCACCGCAAAGGGGACCGGCCAGTCCCTCGAACTCGGGAGAGCAGGGGACGTGGACGTGATGATGGTCCATGACCGCGCCCGCGAGGACGAATTCATCGACGAGGGCTATGGGGCCAACCGCCGGGTCTTTGCCTACAACTACTTCACCATCGTCGGCCCAGAATCCGACCCGGCCGCGATCGCAAACATGACCCCTGAAGAGGCCTTCACCACGATCCGGGATAAGGGACTTGCCGATCCGGGAAGCGTCGTCTTTGTCTCCAGAGGTGACGACTCAGGGACTCATGGGAAAGAGAAGGCCATCTGGGAAGCCGCCGGCCTCAATTACACCGCCGACATCCAGGGTTCTGGTGAGTGGTATGTCGAGGCAGGCACCGGGATGGGGTCCACCCTCGTGATGACCGGCGAGAAGGAGGCCTACACCCTCAGCGACATCGGGACCTATCTCGCCTACAAGACCGAGACCGGTCTGGTCCCACTGGTAGAAGAAGGGGACATCCTCCTGAACATCTACAGCGTGATGGAGATCAACCCTGAGAAGTATCCAGAGGTCAACAGCACCCTTGCCAAAGAGTGGATCAACTTCCTCATCTCGCCTGACACCCAAGAGGAGATCGGGAACTTTGGTGTCGAGGAGTACGGCCAGCCGCTCTTCTACCCTGCGCAGGGTGCCTGGGAGATGCTTGGGGTGGAGCGTGAGGAGACCGAAGAGCCGGTCACCTGAGGTGATGGGCCCTGGAATGTGTGATCACTCCGACCTCTCCCCCATTTTTCTCATCCTCCCACCCGATCTTGGCCGTGACTTTTGCAGAGAAGCGAGAGCGTGAGATATGACTGGGCTGTTTGAGGGACTCGACCCGATCGGAGAAGGACTCTTCCAGGCGATCGAGTTGATCCTCACCCTCGACCCTGCGGTGATGCAGATCACCGCCCGCAGCCTGATCATCACCTTCTCGGCCGTCTTCCTTGGTTCGCTCATCTCTCTCCCGATTGGAACAGTCATAGCCTTCAAGGAATTTCCTGGGAGGAAGTCGGTGATCAACCTGGTCCAGACCCTGTATGCGGTCCCGACCGTCGTCGTCGGACTGGTGGTCTTCCTCTTCATCCGTCGAACCGGGCCGTTCGGATCCCTCGGGCTCCTCTTCACGCCCGGTGGGATGATCATCGGGCAGACGATCCTGGTTCTTCCCATCATCATCGGCCTCACCATCTCGGCGCTGGTCGCGGTGGACACCACCATAAGGGACACCATCATCTCTCTTGGGGCAACGAAGGTCCAGTTCTTCTTCTCGGTCCTCAAGGAAGCGAGGTTTGCGATCGTCGCCGCCGTGGCCATGGCCTTTGGCCGGGCGATCTCAGAGGTCGGGGCGGCGATCATCATCGGTGGGAACATCCAGGCCAGCTCGTTCTGGAGTTCGACCAGGATCCTGACGACCGCCATCACCCTTGAGACCGGGCGAGGAGACATCTCCCTCTCCATCGCCCTCGGGATCATCCTCCTCTCCATCGCCCTGGTCGTGAACATCATCATGAACTTTGTCCAGCAACGGTGAGCCTCCATGATCGAACTTCAGCATATCACAAAATCATTCGACGGCACCCAGGTCCTCTCCGACGTGAACGCCGTCATCCAGGACGGGGAGATCTTTGCGGTGATCGGACCTTCGGGCTCTGGCAAGTCCACGCTCCTGCGGATGATCAACCTCCTTGAAAGTCCCACTTCAGGTCGGGTCCTCCTTGACGGGACTGATATCCATGGCGAGCACTCGCAGGCTCTGGTGTTCAGGAGGAGAATGGCGATGGTCTTCCAGCGCCCGGCGGTCTTCAATATGAGCGTATATGAGAACATCGCCTACGGGCTCAGGCTCAGGCATCTCCCTGAAGAGGAGATTAGAGAGAAGGTGGCATGGGCGCTGGAGGTGATCGGGCTCTCAGGATATGAGAAGCGCCAGGCCCGCACCCTCTCAGGCGGGGAGATGCAGCGGGTCGCCCTGGCCCGCGCCGTGGTCACCGCACCGACGGTCCTCCTGATGGACGAACCGACCGCCAACCTCGACCCGGTCTCGACGGCGGCGATCGAGGAACTGGTGGTGCGGATCAATCGCGAGCAGGGCCAGACGGTAATCATCTCCACGCATGACATGCACCAGGGCCAGCGACTCGCTCACCGGATCGGGGTCCTGATGGACGGGGTCTTCTCGCAGGTGGGGACGCCGCGGGAGGTCTTTGCGACGCCGAAGAACAGACATGTCGCGAGGTTCGTCGGGATCGAGAACATCCTCTCAGGCAAGATCACCGAGACCTCAGAGGGGGTCGTCACCATCGACGTCGGGGGTGGGGTGCAGGTCCAGGCAGTCGCTCCCTTCCAGGTGGGCACCAAGGTCTGCGCCTGCATCAAGCCAGAAGACATCACGCTGTACCTCGTGGATGGCAGTCTGATCAGCGCCCGCAATGTCCTTGCCGGCACGGTCACGGAGATGAAGGCCTATGGGCCCCTCAACCACCTCACCATCGACTGCGGGATCCCTCTCACTGTCCTGATCACCTGGAAGTCGGCAGAAGACCTTGAGATCAGAGTCGGGGCGAGGGTGCGTCTCTCATTCAAG
>JAQVHG010000269.1 GCA_028696365.1 Methanofollis sp. | reverse complement strand
GGGATCTGGGTCCCCCGACAGAGAGATTCATCAAGAGAATTTCTACAGAGCAGGGAAATCGAAGACTCTTGATGACAGGAAGATCTTCGATCTACCGTGGATCTTTGATCCTCAATTGAGCCCTCAGACCCCCAGAGACAAGAAAAGAGACCGGGGCGGCAGTTTGGTGAAGGTCTCGCTAGATGTCTGCTCCGAAGGGAGAGCAGAGATCCACATACCCCAAAAGACCCGGAAGAATTTCAAAGTCGCGTATGCGTATTCCGACCAGATCCCATAGGCCATCAAGAGGAACTCCAGGCCTATTCAATTCGCATCTAGAAAGATCGAGGCATACCGCTCTGCGACCTCTGCGGTCACCTGGGGTTTCTCCTCATCCAGCCACTCGTAAAACCCCGACATATAGGGTGCCGGGGTCCTCTTCCCCTGATATACCAGGTCTCCGCCCATATCCAGCACGACCTTCAGGTACTCCTCCTTCCTCTTCACCTTGAGATAGATGACCGGGGTGTAGGCCGGGATGTCGAAGGCGATCACCACCCTGCTGAACTGCCGGACAAGATCGTCGGCAGAGATAACTGTGCCTTTGACCCTGACCTCATGCTCCTCAAAGAGCGCCTCGACCCCGGCATCGTCCAGGGTGCCAAGCATGATCTTTTTGGAGATCGGGTTGATGACCGAGGATATCGTCTCTATCCCGCCATTTACCGGGGCAAGCATGACCCTGACGACCCGTTCCCGGTTGCGGTCATGGACTGCAAGGTAGTCAAAGGACGCCCGTGAACTGATCTCGTCAAGGTCGATGGCCTTCGGGTGAGGTGCCGGCATTTTCGGCCGCCGTCGCAGCGATCCCTCGTAGATCAGATCTCTGATCTCCTCGACAGGGTTTGTGATCAGGATGAGGCTGTCTAGATCAAACGCGATCTTTTGAATGCTGCTGTACCGCGAGACGTCCACCGACGAGACCAGGACAAAGGGCACACGCTCCTGCCCGAGCATCGAGGCGAGCAACGTTTTTTTATAGCGGATCTCGTCGTAGAAGGGCTGGAGGTCCATCGCCGAGGTGATCACCTCGAAAAATCCGAGGTTCCCACGTCCGTCCACATACATGAGGTCCATCTCGGCGATGGTCTGCCCGTTCCCCCTGACGGTCAAGTCCCCTTTGTCAGAGTAATATAATCCATTCTGACCAGGGTGTGGTCCGATGAAAGAAGTCTGAACATCGGCGCCCTTCTTGACGATGGACTGGATGGTGTCGGTCTGGAGGGCGAGGGTGCGTACGATCTCGTAGACCAGGAATTCATACCACCGCCCCTCACAGGTGCGCTGAAGTGCATAGTCCTCAGAGAAGAGGCCCCATCTCTCTTGATACTGGAGGTGGCGGAGGGCCTGGTGTGCAATGGCCTCGTCATAAAAATCTCTGGGAAAATTCTCATCCAGCCAATCCAAAAATTCCATTTTCTGATTAGAGGATTATGGTATGGGAATATTATTGTTTCTATCATCTGGTTTTGTGAATGCTACCCCTGAGATTGCAGTCCCAATCTCATAATATTAATCGCCGCGTTCTGGTCGCGATCCATCACCAGTCCACAATGCGGACAAGAGTGGACGCGATCAGAGAGAGTCTTGGCGACGATCATCCCGCATCTGGAACACTGCTGAGACGTATGCCTGGGGTTCACCAGGATCACGCGTGAGCTAACTTCCTCCGCTTTGCTCTCGGTGATCGTGATGAACATATTCCAGGCGATATCTGCAATGCTTTTTGCCATATGATGGTTCTTTTCCATCTTTATGGCTTTGTAGAAATCCTCACATAGAGGTCATCCCAAAACTCTCTGTCTGGCCCTTCCCCTCGGAGTAGATCGCGAAGGATGATGGTTGAGAGGTCCTCCCCTCTTTGTAGTGCAACCATGAACCATGCATCCATCGCCTTCCCTTACGCTCCTGCCGGGGGGTCGCTGCCCCCGCACCCCCAGGATGAAGATAGGGCCATATTCAAAACCCCTGAAGAGCGATTGCCGTCCACGACCTGTCGTGACACGCGGGGGGCGGCCAGCCCCCGTCAGAGAGATTCATCAAGAGGGTTTCTACAGAGCCAGAGAATCTACCTTCTCAAACTCTCAAGAAAGATCGCCACCATTTTGAGGTGCGGGGCCCATCATGTGCTATGGACCTCGCAGCCGAAGCCATCACACGAGCACAGGACCTCGGCGCCACGGTAGCGGGTCTTGTTCCCGCCCAGGCGCTGAACGACTGCCCCTCTGCACTGAGCGCCGGCCCGCCCGGATTCTGTGCCGATACCGGGTCGATCATGGTGCTCGGGCTCTTCCATGACCCCGACCGCCCTGAAATGGACTGGTGGGAGGAGGGACTAAGCACTCCTGGCGACCAGATGCTACAGCAGATTGCCGACGACCTCTGTCGGTGGCTGAGAGAGGTGCACGGGATCGATGCCCGCGTCCTCCCCTACCAGATCTATGACGGAGGGATCTATCTGAAAGACGCTGCGGTGATGGCGGGGCTTGGGTTCATCGGGAGGAACAACCTGGTGATCGTCCCCGGGTGCGGCCCAAGCATACGATTCAGAGCGCTCTGGGTCGACTTCGACGTCCCCGAACCTCGTGTCATGCCCAGCACCGCCGTCTGCGACGAGTGCCCTGCCCCCTGTCTGAGCGCCTGCCCCATGGATGCCTTCTCAGGCGGGCGGTATCACCGTGCACCGTGCCTGGAGAGGATCGACGTGAATAAAAAGACCGCAACCGGCGAGCGCCGACCGACCGACCACTGCAGGATCTGCGAACTGGTCTGTCCGGCAGGGAAGCAGTCTTGACCTGCTCGTGAGGGTCCAGGAGTCCCCATCGGATGTGCCTTCCCAGTTCACTCTTCATCCCGGGGATCCGGTGGGAACGAATGAGAATGAGTTCGAGAAAATTTTTAATTTTCGCTGATGATCGAAGGAAATTGAGAATACGAAGTCTGCGCTGTGTGAACGATAGCAAACATAAGATAATCGTTGATTTTCGAGAGAGACTCCGCTGAGAAACTATGAGACGACGGAGGATTCACGCTCACACCAAAAAATGATGAGAGTTTTAAAGAACCTTAATAGGGAAATCTGCGACTTCCATGGACCTTTGATCTCCAATGTGCGAGCAGAGCGAAGATGAGAAGGCTATAGATGCATGCTCATTCTCTGCAGGAATTACCATAAAAATATTTGAATCCATCATCCATCTTTTCTAGAGCGATACACAGATGACAGTAACTCCTTCCAAATGATCAGCTCTCTCCCTTCCCTGTTCCATCGCCATCCCGAGGATCCGGGATGAAGAGAGAGACGGGAAGACATATTCGAACTCCCTGAAGAGAAATTGCCGTTCACGACCAA
>JAQVHG010000268.1 GCA_028696365.1 Methanofollis sp. | reverse complement strand
CGACGATCATCTCCTACCCCCTGATCGCATCCAGGATCTCCTCCCTGGTGGTCAGCCATGCCGGGACGTAGCCGGCGACGAGCGAGACGCCAAAGAGCCCGAGGATACTCCTGGCGATGATCCAGGCCCCGAACACCGGCCGCACCTCGCCGCCAGGGAAGATGAGGGGGTTGGCAGTGAGGTACAGGAAGAGAGTGGCGGTGAAGGCGAGACCGACCGCCGTCCCCAGGAGGGCGATGAAGGCGACCTGGGCGACGTACGAGTTGATGATCACCTGGCGCTCGATCCCGATCGCCTTGAGGATCCCGATCTGCTTGCGCTTGTTGACGGTGTTGATAAAGATGATGATGAAAATGACGACGATGGCGATGATCAGAGAGACCAGGGTCGAGATGGCGTTGATGATATCGAAGCTCCCGATGGCGTCCTTCACAAACCCCTGCGCCTTCTCCCTGAAGGTCTTGACCTCCTCCTGGACACCGTAGCTCAAGAGGGCGACCTTCATCTTGCCCTCGGTGCCGGGCTCGACCAGCCTGACCAGCACCTGGGAGGCCTGGTCTGAGAGGCCGTAGACCTCCTCGATCTCCTGTGTCGTGACATAGGCCTGGGCGTCCACCCCGACCGCCTGGGTCTCGATGATCCCCTTCACCCGCAGGTCCCTGGTCACCCCGTTTCCGAAGGTGACCGTGACCGTGTCGCCGACCTGCACCCCGCCCAGCGAGTCGATCTTGTCCTTGGTCTCGTCCTCGTTGCCCGCGAGGAGGGTGCCGAGGAGGACCTGGCCCCTGTCGCCGTCGGAGAGGAACTCGCCGTCCACGACTCTGGAGGCGATCTGCGTCACCTCCCGTTCTTCGCTTGGCCTGAACCCGACGACCGAGGTGGCAAGCGAGGTGCCCCTGTACTCGATGGTCGCCCCGACCAGGATCCGCGGCGAGGTGCCGGCGACACCGGGAACCCGGTCGACGCGGTGCGTGAGGCGTGAAACCTCGTCGATGTAGAGGTCGTCGTCCCGCGGCTCGATGACCAGGTCGCCGTAGGTGTAGTCGACCGACTGGCGATCGAAGATATCGATGACCCCCAGGATGATGGAAGGAAGAAAGACGAGGTTGACGAAGACGAGGGCGATGATCGCTACGGTCAGGAGAAAGGTCCACCGGTTCCCGCGCTGCACCGCCCGTGCCGCCAGGAAGAGCGAGACCGAGAGACTCATCGTCTTCACTCCTCCTCACGCGTGCGCCGTCTCATCCAGAGGAAGGCCGCGACTGCGGCCACGACGAGGACGGCGAGGGCGATGAGAAGTCCTGAGCGGTCGGTGGCCTCGACAGTGAGGCCGAGGTTCTCTTCGGCGGCATGCTCGCCCCAGTCGTCCTGATAGGTGACGGTCAGCCGATAGGGCCGGTCCCCTGCCTCGCCGGCCCTGAGGAGGAAGACCGCCGGAGCGTCGTTGTCGGGCTCTATCGTCCCGACAAAGGCCTCTTTGTTCCCTTCGAACGGGAGGTCGATCGTCGCCCGCACCGAGTTGGCGTCGTCGGTGCCGGTGTTCTCGATCCTTATGATGAGGGTGAAGGGGTCGCCGGCGGCAAGGCGCGGCGGGTCGGTGGAGAGGGAGGCGATCCCCACCTCGGCCTGCCCCTTCACCTGCACCCCGACAGTCTCGGTCATGTTCGTCCTGGTAGTGTCCGGGGCGCGGTAGGCGAGGGCGAGCGGGACCTGCTGGATGCCGGTCGGGGTCTTTCGGTCAGTCGAGAAGGTGAGGTCGAGCCCGACATCCTCGCCCGGTTCGAGCGACTCGAAGTAGTAGTGTTCAGGGGTGAGGGAGACGAGGGAGTCGTTCGTCGAGACCTGGACCGAGAGGTCGCGAGCTCTCGCCCCGCCGACGTTCGTGAGGATGAGGCCGAGAGAGAAGGACTCGCCAGGGATTACCTGGTCAGGGACGGTCCTTGCCACTGTGATCGCCGGTCGCCTGATGACGGCATAGACAGAGTTCACATTGACCGGGACCGGGAACTTCACGCTCCGCGCCCCCTGGACCCTCACCCAGACCTCGGGAAAATAGATCCCTTCGTCGGCCGGGGCCCTGACCAGGAAGGTGAGGGTGACCGACTGGCCAGGGCCGACCTCGCCGACCTGGCCGTAAGCCCCGCTCAGCACCTGGAGTCCCTCCCCCTTGAGGGTGACGCTCTCGACATAGGCGTTGATGGCCGTGCTCGTCGTCTCGGTCCTGGTCCCGGTCCCTGGCCCGGTCGAGGTGTCGGAACTGGTCCTGACCGCCTCCTTTGCGGTGTTGGTGAGGGTGACGGTGATCGTCCCCTCGTCCCCTGGCATCAGCACCTGGGGGGTGAGCGTGGCATTCGAGACGATCACCGTCGGTTCGTCGGCGGCCGCCTGGGAGACCAGGCAGAGGACGGCAAGCAGGATGAGCGGCGGTATGCGGCGGTCCGTGGAACTCCCCCCACACCGGATCAGGAGGATGACTTATTATGGTTTTGTTGGGTGAGTTAGATCGCTCATACCTGCCTGGAGATTGAACGGGGAAGGGGTGGAGAAGAGCGGTGTGTCGGTCCATGGTGCGAGGGGACAGAGCGGAATCCAGAAGCAGAGTGGCATCTCTGATTCGGGGGCTTTGTAGAAACCCTCTGGATGACTCTTTGTGGCAGGGAGTGTGCCATTTCCCCTGTTCCCTCCATGTGAAGATAACAAGGACGGCAGTGCCCTTGTCATGTTTGTCAATTCTGCCTTTATGGCTCCCTAGGCATCCCTGGGGAACGAACGAGAGCCTATGCAATGGGATAGTGGGTGAGAGCACGTTCACACAAAGAGGCCATCTCAAAACTATCTCCCCCTCTCCCTCCTTGAAGGAGATAGCGATGGATGGTGGTGGGGAGATCCTCACCCAGCATCCATCACTTCCTCCACTAATGCACGGGGGCTCTGCCCCTGGACCTCGGGATGGCATAAGGACGGGAAGCAGTTGATAGACCTAAAGAGAGCTTTGACGTCGCCGACCTATCTTCGCGCAGGAGACCTGGGGGTGCGAGCGTCAGCGACTTGAGAAAATCTGTGATTTTTGAGCGGTCAGTACCTCACAGAGATAGCCGTCCGAAGGAATTCTACAGAGTCTAATCTCCTCATTCTTTGGTCTCATGTATTTCTTCGTTTTCCCCATGAGAGTGGGGGACAACCCATATCACTGCTCACCGCTATACCCGGAGCGATGATGAGTGTTCTCCTGACAGAGACAGAGATCGTCCTCGACGCCCAGGCATATCTTGGGGGTGCCGCCCCGTTCTGGACCGCGGTCACCTTCACCGGATCGGCAGCGTTCTTTCTCCTTATCCTCCCCTTGGTCTACTGGTGTGTCAGCCCCCGCCTCGGACTGCGGCTCGGCCTCCTGCTT
>JAQVHG010000024.1 GCA_028696365.1 Methanofollis sp. | reverse complement strand
CCGGCACCCTTTAACAGGTGCTGCACACCCGGTAAAGAGAGGAGGAAAAAATGAAGAAAATATGTGCACTCGTCATCCTCATCTGCACCGCATGCATCATTGGCGGTGCGGCCTATTCCCTTGACGCGGGGAATGGCACCGTACAGAAGAGTCTTGACTATCTCAAGTCTTGTCAGCAACCTGACGGAGGGTTTGCCGAACCTGGAGAGGAGACCGATCCCGGTACCTCGTGGGGTGCGATGATGGCGATCGTCGCCGCAGGCCAGAACCCCCATACCTGGACCGTGAACGGGACCTCGGCGGTCGACTACTGGGCACACTCCGGCGAGAACCTTGTGGCCGAGGGGACTGCTGAACTCGGTCGGATGGTGACCCTCATCGCCGCTATTGGGGGCGACCCGCACGACTTCGGAGGGGAGGACTATCTTGCCAACCTGAAGGCGAAGATGAAACCCTCAGGCCAGTTCGGCGACTTTATCTATACCACGTACTGGGGGATCTTTGGGCTTGCCGCTGCAGACGAGGATACTTCAAAGTCCCTTGCCTGGTTGAAGGACCAGCAGAACGAAGACGGTGGGTTTGGATGGATGCCGGATGCCGAGAGTGACTGCGACGACACCGCCGCATCGATGATGGCGATGATCGCTGCGGGAGAACCACAGGACTCTCCGGCAATGAAGAAGGCGTTGGGCTATCTCAGAGATGCCCAGATGGACGACGGTGGGTTCAACTACGGTGGCTCTTCAACTTCGAATGTGGCGTCGGCCGCGTGGGTAATGCAGGCGATCGCAGCAGCAGGCGACGACCCCTTGACCTGGACAGAAAACGGAAGAGACGTTGTCACGTATCTCACCGACCTCCAGCAAGCCGACGGGTCGTTCACATGGACCGTCCAGGTCACCGACAGCCCCTGTCAGATGACCGCGTCAGCAGTCCTGGCCCTCCTAGGACAGCCGTATCCCGTCCTGCCTAATAAGGTCACTCCTGTATTGGTGTGGCAGAGTGAAGAGACAAAGAGCAACTCGGCTGTTGACCCCTGGACCCCGGTCACCGTCACCGACGACTTTGGTGAAGAGGTTACCATCGCTACTAGACCTATGCGGATCATCTCTCTCTCGCCAGCCAACACCGAAATTATCTTTGCCCTCGGCTTGGGCGATCGCGTGGTTGGGGTGACCGACTACTGCAACTATCCAGAAGAGGCCACCGAGAAGCCGAAAGTCGGTGGGTTCTCCACGGTGAACATCGAGCGGGTTGTGGCAGAAAAACCCGACCTGGTCTTTGCGTCTGTAGGCAACACTGAGGAGGTCGTCACCCACCTCAGAAAACTCGGCCTGACCGTCGTCACCATAAACCCCGATTCTGTCCAGGGGTCCCTCCATGACATCAAACTTGTAGGACGCGCAACCGGTACCGACGCAGAGGCCGAGGCACTCACCTCCTCCATGCAAGAGCGGATCGATGCCGTCACCGAGACGGTGAAGAGTGCCTCGGACCGTCCGACTGTGATGCACGTCGTCTGGTACGATCCGGTCTGGGTGAGCGGCAACAACACCTTCCAGGACGAGTTGATCGAGATCGCCGGTGGAGTGAATGCTTTCTCCGACCTTGAAGGCTGGCAGATCGTCACCCTCGAAAAAGTGCTTACCACCGACCCTGACGTGATCCTGGTCAACTCGGGTACCGGCATGGACGGTGGAGAGAACGACCTTATCTACCGGTACTTTGCCGATGAGCCGCGTTTCCAGGACCTCAAAGCAGTGAAAGAAGGCCGTCTCTATATTGTGCCATCAGACGTCATCGACCGAGGCGGTCCCAGGATCGTGGATGCCATCGACGCAGTCGCAGCCGACATCCACCCCGATCATTTTGGAGCGGAGGAAGATATACCAACATCCTCCAGCACCCAGAGCCCAGGCTTTGGTACTTTTGCGGCATTGGCCGGGGTGCTGGGTGCGGCCCTTCTCCTCAGGAAAATGTGAATAAAAACGCTCCATCATTTCTTATTCCTCCTTACCTTTCTTTTCTGTGTTCTCGACCTTCGCAGTGATCTGATGCACTACGAGTGCCGCCGCCCAGGGGAAGGAACTGGGCAGAGGGATCGAACCTCAGGGTCTCTCCAGGGGGAATCTCTTATTCATCATCATCGGTCTCTTCGAGTAAGACTCCCTGAGATCGACAGTTTCCTCAGGGCAGAGTTCCTGACAGCAGAAACACCTGGTACAGTGGGCTGTATCGATTGCCGAGATAGTGTCCTTGCTCCACATGATAGCACCTGGAGGACAGCACTCGGCGCAGATCCCGCACCGCCTGCACTGCTCACCGTCGATGACCGGGCGGGCAGGCACCAGGTTCCCACCCAGCTCTCTCACAAACGAGGGGAGTGCAGGATGAAGGGAGGTCGGCGCCGGGATAAAGTCCCTGACCTGCACCGCCTCCAGCGGCGGGCCGCCGACCTCCACCTCTTCCAGGCATGCCGGTCCCTCGCCACGCGCCGCGGCCCGCGCGAGAGTAGGGATGGTAGCAGGGTCGAGAGCGACAAGTGTGGCGGCAACATAGTCGAGGGCCGTGCGACTCTCTGAGGCAAGGACCAGCCCTATCTCTCTTGGGTCTCCGTGCTGCGGCCCCTTTCCTTCCATCCCGATCACAGCGTCCATGACCGAGAGTGTCGGCCGAAGGAGGGTGTGGAGGTCGAGGAGGAGGTCGGCGAAGGTCTCTGGATTCTGGCCGGCATGGAGGTGGTAGGCGGCTTTGGAGACTCCCGGCACACACCCATACATAAGTTTGACCGCTCCGGTGTAGCTGGTGAGGGCGTGGGTCTTCAGTTTGGGCAGACCGATGATGACGTCGGCCTCGAGGGTGGCCTGCGCTATGGTGAACCGGCGGAAGGTCCTGGCTTCTGGGGCCCTGACCGTAGCGGTCTCGCCGTAAAAATAGACCCACTCGCACCCGGTCTCCTCGATGACTCCGGCCATCCCGGTCGTCCTGAGAAGACGCCGGTATGAAGCCTCGGTCTGTCGCCCGCCCGGCGAGTCGCCGATGACCGCACGTCCTCCGCACTCCTGGACCAGGGTGAACCACGGCCTTGATGAGGGCAGGATGGGTTGTACCGCCTGGTCTGGGGGGCGGGGCGAGAGAAGATTGGGCTTGACGAGGACACGCATACCAGGTCTGACATAGGCTTTCATCCCGCCAAGAGGGGCGAAGGTCTCTTTCACCGCTTCAAGGGCCCTATCTTCGTCATAGGTCGGAGACCGTGCCATACTGACTGTAGGACAAGACATCTGAGAGAGAGGTGCCTCCTTTCTGGGATATAGATGGTTCTTGACGTGGCTTTGTGGAATTGCTCTAGATGAGAGGGGGAGCTGGCCATCGAAGATTAGAGATTTTCTTATGTTCCTTTTGGTCGCATATCGAAGACCTCAGAGTCTTCTCAGCGGTTCAAAAATTGAAAATTTTCTCACGCTCCCTCCGGTCGCACCCTCAACACGAGAGGTCAAGAACTGTAAAACCCTCTTCATATCCGTTGGTAACGAACGATAGTGAGTTTGAGAAAATTTTCAATTTTCGAGGGAGCCCCCAGTGAGCATGGGGGAAGGCGATTGAGGTACGCTCGCACCCATAATGGGCGAGGGTTTTTCCAGGGTTTTTTCTCAGACTCACTCAGGTTGTTATCCTGGGATCTAGGGATGAAAATGCCACTATGACAGAACAAAAGGAAATGAGTGCTGCAAAACCAGAGAAAAAAAAGAGATTGAGTTTAGACGAGAAGCGTAATCGGGTGCTTCTCTGCCTGGACTTCGCCGCCGAGTTCCCTGAGGGCTTCTGAAAGGACGATGTCTGAGAATGCGGCTGCCGTGGCGATACCTTCCATGTTCTCGATAGGCCCGAACATGATCAGGTCTGCGCCAAGGGTCATGGCCATGATGTTGCAGCCGATATCAGGGGCGGCCCATGCGGTCTGCCTGATACCTTCCATCCCGCCAAAGTGGTGGTGGGACATCTGCTCCAGCAGGGCGTTGTTACCCTCGTACTGCTCAGCAAGAACGCTCTTCCTCCAGCGCTTCAGCCAGGTCCAGGAGACGGTCATGTTGTGGTATGCACCGCCGGTCGGCAGACCGTGGATCGCCTTGCAGGCGAGGATCTCACGGAAAGAGCCGCCGGAACCCATGCCGAGCGGGGTGGCTGCCGTGTCGAGGATCGGACGGGTGACCCCGCACTCCTCGGCAATGGCGAGCATAGACTTTTCCTGACCGGCGACACCGCCTTCGGCCAGCACCTTCTCACGCCCTGCGACCGACGGGTCACCAGGGTTGAAGGCGAGGACGATGGCTGAGTTGACGTCGGACTTCTTCAGGGCCTCGATGTTCTCAGGGGTGATGGAACCGTTGATCGAGTTGTAGATCGCACGGTCCGCGATACCGACCTCAGTCACATACTCGCACGCATGGGCGAGAGCTTCGGGCTCTGATGAGTCCATCAGGAACGGGGTCTTGTCGTCGATGGAGCAGAACCAGTCGAAGTAACTCTCAAACGCCTCACCGTGTTCGGCGATGATCTGACAGAAGAACGGGTTGCCCGTCTGGTCGTAGAGCTCCTGCGTACGGTTCCAGAGTGCCTCGGCCTTTGCCTTGTCAATCTTTCCCGTGCTGTCGTCAAGCACTGTTTCGTGCTTGTTGTAGAAGATGGACGCGCCGAGCACCCGTGGATACTCGCCCGGCTGACCGCCGATCTTGATGCCGTTATAATCGAAAACGGCCTGTTCCTTCTCGAATTTGAACATTCTGATCTTGCCTCCTTTACATCATCAACTTGGGGAGCAGGAAAATCAGCATCATGAAGACCATCAGTCCTGCTACTAATCCGTAGAGAATGCCGATGTCCCGGCCGACCTTGCGACCGATACGCTGGGTGACCTCGGCATTTACGAACTCAATATTCGTTTCGATCTTGTCGAGTCTCTCCTCGATCTCGAGGAATTGCGGGCTTGCACCGGCGACTGCTGCGCCTTCTGCACCGCCCTCGGCTTCTTTGACCTCGACGATCATTGGGTCTTCGCCGAACGCACCTGGGTCCTTCCCGGCGAGTTCAGAGATCTTTGCCTTGATCTCGCCGAAGTCCTCGGACTCCATGATGTTGACGATCTCGACCTGCTCCTGGAAGCGCTTGATCGCTGCGTCATCGAGGTTTTCGATGAACGGGATGGCACCCTTTGAGCCTACGACCTTGCCGCCCTCGACCCCACCTTCGTGGAGTGCATGGAGGGTCTGGCCAGAGAGGTGGCCCTTGACTTCGGTACCACAGAGGAGGACAAACCTGATGTTCGGGTTTGCAATAACGTTTGCAATAACCTTCTCCAGGCCGAGGTTCTCTGTCTTGCATGAACCGCAGAGTGCGGCACCTGCGTCACAGATCCCCTGCTCGTCGAGGTGAGAACCCATGGTGACGACGGCGACACATGAGTTTGCGTCGCCTGAGTGGAAGTCACCCTTGATCAGGGGCCATCCACTCGCTGGTGATGTCTTGTCTGCCATGTCTTACCCACCTTACATTAGCACCATTGCAGGCACCACAACAAGGATCAACGAGATAAGTAGCCCGATAGTAAAGGCTGGGATCCCTGAGTCCATGATGCCTGAGTCGATCTTGTTTGTCCTGGCGATAATCTGCGACTTGTACTGGATGTCTGCCACAATACTGTCGATCGCGGCCATCCTGATCGCGCCAGTTGTCTTCTTCTCTTCTTCCGCCATTTCAAATCACCCCAGCAGGAGGAATCCGAGGATAGTAAACGACACGATCAGGCCGATCATCAGTCCTTCGATCTTGCCTGAATAGACACCGGCAGCAAATCTGTCCCGGTATCCAATGTCGGTCACCATCTTCTCGATGGTCTTGAACCTGGCGTGGATGAGTGCAAGGTCGCCGTTGAGTTCTACTGCCTCGCCGACTTCCTCTCCAGCTCCTCCTTCTTCCTCTTTGACCTCGACGATCATTGGGTCTTCGCCGAACGCACCTGGGTCCTTCCCGGCGAGTTCAGAGATCTTTGCCTTGATCTCGCCGAAGTCCTCGGACTCCATGATGTTGACGATCTCGACCTGCTCCTGGAAGCGCTTGATCGCTGCGTCATCGAGGTTTTCGATGAACGGGATGGCACCCTTTGAGCCTACGACCTTGCCGCCCTCGACCCCACCTTCGTGGAGTGCATGGAGGGTCTGGCCAGAGAGGTGGCCCTTGACTTCGGTACCACAGAGGAGGACAAACCTGATGTTCGGGTTTGCAATAACGTTTGCAATAACCTTCTCCAGGCCGAGGTTCTCTGTCTTGCATGAACCGCAGAGTGCGGCACCTGCGTCACAGATCCCCTGCTCGTCGAGGTGAGAACCCATGGTGACGACGGCGACACATGAGTTTGCGTCGCCTGAGTGGAAGTCACCCTTGATCAGGGGCCATCCACTCGCTGGTGATGTCTTGTCTGCCATATCTTCTTCACCTCACATCAGCGCAAGGACGATTATCCCTGCGATGAGCAGTCCGACTGCGATACCATACCACAGGGCGGTGACACCGCCGGCGATGGCCAGTGACTTCTCCCTGCCAGGGAAAGAAGCAACAAAGGAACCTTCACCAGAGAGCATCCCGACGAGGTCGTCGGTATACATCTCGAGTTCCTCGACCTTATCGATGACCGGCTGATATGAGACGCCTGCTGTGGTGACTACGCCGATCACTGGATCAGCGACTAGCCCAAATTCGGGCAGTACCTGCACGTATCCCATCAGTCTTCACCCTCTGGTTCAAGAATCGGCTTTGCGTCGAGCCACGCGAAGGCGTCGCGCTTGGAGAGCTCGATGAAGCGGATGTAGGTATAGACAAACCCGACGACAGCGATGATCAGCGAGAGCATGGCCGCCGCGAAGGCGACGAATGCAAACGAGATCACTGCAACGACAATCATCGAGAGGAACCCACACTCTGCAGCGAGCATCAGGGTTCTGTCCTGCTGTTCACCTGGGCCAAGGCACGCGTTGAACGGGTGCTGCAGCGCAATGCTGCCGAGCATGAACGAGACCGCAAGCAGACAGCCACCAAGGAGTGAGCCGGCATAACTCGGCATGGTGAGAGGTCCGAGGATGGCGATCTCCTGTACGGCAAGGGTATCGAAGCTGAAGCCACCTGCCATGACCGCGGTGAAGCCCATAAGGACGATAGCACCGATGATGGCCATCTCAGTGATCGAACGGACCATGACCGGGATGTTCATTTTCAGGACGCTGTTTGCGATCCAGCCTGAGACCGCACCGACGATTGCGCCGAAGATGACGGCGGCGATCGGGGCGGAGTAGGGCATCACAGTCTCGACTTTGGTCGCAAGCAGCATGGCAATGACACCGGTACCGAAGGCGATCATACCTGCCGACGGGACACCGGTACCGATACCATAGCTGCAGAGGTGTTTGATCGTGTCGGTCCCCCAGAGGAGGGCGAACACTGCGGCGAGCCCGCCAAAGAACGCGGCGTATTCGGCGTTCAGGAACTGGTTGGCGTAGGTCAGATACAGACAGACCAGAGAGCCGACCAGGCCGACTGCCATGATCGTGTTATGCGGGATGCCGCCTTCGGATGCAGTAACTTGTACAGTCATCTTTTCACACCACCACAATCAGAATTGCAAAGAGCCCACAGACGGCCGAAGCGGTTGCACACCCGATGATAGCACGCGGGAAGCGCTTGAACTTCGGGTCGTGAGGCCCTTCGATAGTACCCGTGATGTTGTATGCGGCGAGCACGGCGTTCACTAGGAACATACCGATGGCAAAGATCCCAGCGAGCGAGACGGCGATCGGCACCACCTGAGCAGCTTCAGCACTGAGAATGCTTGGAAGCAGTTCAGAGTAGAGCTTGAGGAGCTCGTAGTAGATGAGCGTACCGCCAGCACCACCGAGAAGACCACCGATAACACCGCCAACGTAGGAGATGAACGGTAGACCGTGACCCTCGGTACCCTGGGATTTGTATGCCTCCTGGGTGTCACCGGTGATCGGGTCCTTGGCGACCTTACCGGACGCCGCCGGGATACCCATGCCGAAGATGTAGACGATGTTGACCATCAAACAGGTGATCGCCATCAGCAGACCGCCGCCGATGGCGCCGGATGCAATGACGATTGCAAAACCGAACTCAGGATTGGCCGCAGCCCATGCCCCGCCGAAGAGACCGGCGAGACCGGCACCGGCGGCGAGCATCGCCACACCGGTCGCAATACCTGGAGATTGTCCCATAGCGGCCGGAGCACCACCAACTGGCACGAAGTGGACACCAAAGCCGATGAGAAGCCCACCGACGATGACGCCAATGAGTGCCGATACGGCGACTGGCGGAGCTATGAAGTAGGCAATTGCGATTGCGATAAGAATAAGGACGATAGCAATGACTGACGCGACGGGGTTGATCCCTTCGCCTCCACTTGAGCTCGCTTCAATTGCGGTCACGCGGACACCTCCTCGGCGGATTCAGACTTGTATGGGCCGTAGTTCTTCCGTGCCCAGACCTCAATGTACCGGTCGATGATCATGAAGATCAGGATAAGTACGACACCGGCGATGATGGCGCCCCACCCTGCAGCGGCGCTCTCGAAGAGCACTGTCCTCCAGAGTTCAAAGAACACGATCAGGCCGAAGCAGATCCCTGATGCTGGACCGGCAAGCTTTGCGGTGAACCAGCCGTTGTCAAGAGAGCTGCGCTGACCGGCCTCAGCGTACCTGACAATGTTGCCGGACGCGGAGATCGGCACACCGGCGCCGAACTTCTGGGACTGGTACTGACGTTCTTTACCATAGAACGGGTTACCGGTCGCAGAACCGGCGGCACCGAGAGCGATACCCCAGACAATACCCAGAAGGGCAAGTGGGAACGGGTGGTTGAGTGCCGCAATGATAAGGTAACACATCGAGACTGCTGGGAACACAGCGACAAAGGCGTGTGCCATCGTCACGGTGGTCACTGACTTGATGACGTCGATGTATACCGGTTGTTCAAACTTCGCAAGACTGGCCGTCCTTCCAAGGTAGGCAGTCGTTGCATACACACCCTGCACGAAGATAGCAAGTGCAGAAGCGATAACAAGGGCAAGCACCGGGTTCATCCCGGTAACCATGAATGCCCAGGCTACACCTGCGCTGATGGTGACCCACAGACCATATGCGGGCGGTTCACCGGACACAGCCTTGTTGTAAATCCGGTGAATATAGCCCATCTGTGGAGCCAACTGGACCTGAGAGTTCGGGTCACCCTGTGACCCAATGTTAGATTCAGTGTCCTCAGCAGCGCCTGCAATTGTAGCGAGAGCACCTGCCAATGCTGTTACTCCTATGCCAAATAATACGCTTTCCATTCGTCTCCCTCCCAGCGCACACAATCGATGCACGAGAGTTTCTGTTTGCGTTACCACACAGATGGAGTACAAACTCTTTGTGGTTCATTTAACAGTCGTTTATTATTCAATTAAATGTTTCGGAAACGACTGGGAATTCTCTCCTTAGATGCTTTAAAATACTAATTTGGGCATAATTCTGGGATTTTCACATGCCCATTTGAAGTAGATCAAAAAAAATTGTGTTGGTTTATCTACCTGGCCGGGATGATGAGCGAACGCTCACCTGCGGGTTCGAACTCGCGGATCGCACCTTTCGCAAACTCGCGTCTCGGTTCGGCGAAGTCGAATTTGAGGGACGGGTCAGCGAAGGTGATCTTGATCAGCGGGTTCATGGACCAGGCGTCGCCGCGGCTGTAGTGGGCGCTGCCGACGATGGCGGCATATTCGCCCTGGTGGCCGACATTCATCGCGTAGTTCGGGTAGTTCGGGCCACGGAATTCTCCGATCGCACCCTCGTCAGGCCTGACTGAGAGCGAGTTGGCTGAACCACACTGGTCCTGCAAGTCGTAGCCGAAGAACCCGAGACGGCTCCAGCCTTCCTTGTGTAGGAGCATGGAGAGGTACCAGCCGTTGAGACCTGCGTTGGAGTTTCCGGTGGCGATGCCTGAGGAAAGGCCGGACGCTGCAGCGATAACACCTGCACGCTGGGACCCACCGAAGTGGTCTTCCATCAGGGTCGGGAACTGCTCGTACTGCTCCATCGCGTTGAGGGTGACCTCGGTGGCGATGTCGTTGACGACATCCTGGGTGGCTGTGACCTTGTCGTCCGGGTTCGGGTTCTGCCAGTCCACCTTGTACTTGTCCTTGATGTAGTCCATCCCATAGTAGGTGTACTCATCGAGGATGTTGTCGGTGTACGCCGCGGTGGCGTACTGGGTGAACCCGACACCGCCTGACATGTAGGATCCAAGCCAGATCTGGTCGAAGAGCATGGTCCCTGCACCGACGACCTCGAGGGCCGCCTTGGCCGGGTCGTGGGGATACTTCCGGTCGGTCTGAATCATGTCAGAGAAGTGACCGAACTTGATACCACCTGGCTCGTTCGGGCCACGTGCACGACGGGCCGGGAGGATGTCGGCCATCTGGATGACACCAGCGTGCTTTGCGGCGAAGGACAGGTCGGCGACTGCTGCCTCACCGGCGCACATACGGTATGCGGCGATGAAGGACATCCCGATCTGCATCGCAGACCACCTGGAGGTGGTACCGCCGTCGCACGTCCTGGAGACGATGGTCGGGATATGGATCGCCTGCCACATCGACTTGCCGACCGCGGCCTTGAGGGCCTCTGCCGACGTGGCCGGGAAGAGCTTCTCGATGTCGAGGAGGAACTGGGGTTCGATGTCGTCAGCGAGTTCGTCGTCACCGGTGAAGACCTTGACGTAGCAGTCGTCGACAAGCCCTGGGTGGGTCTCGACCATATGTTCCTGGACCACGGCCGCGCCCGGCATGGCGTGGTTGAGGATGTGGAGGTACTCGTTGATCGTCTCAGGGGTGACCTCCTTGCCGAGCCTCTTCTGGAGGGTGGCGTGGGCGAGGTCCATGCCGACGATAACGGTCCTGCGGATGTCGTCCCACATCTGCTGCATCGCAGAGTTGTTGACGAAGTGCAGATCGTCGCCCTCGACGTAGACCCCGGTGCCGGAGACTTCATAGGTCATCAGCTGGCGCTGACCCATCGGCAGACCGCCGAGGTGACAGCGTTCGGGGTCGTACATCGGGATTCCGCGCTGCATCTCAATGGCCTGACTCGCCTTCATGAACTCAAGTTTCCTCGGGGACTGGCGGATGCCGCCGAATTTGTAGAACTCGGTCTTCTCAGACTGGACATCCTGGTCCTGGAACTTCTCCTTGAGTGACTTGAGGAACAGTTTCTGGGCTCTTTCAATCTTTGCCATGTCTATCACTCCTCCTTCGGCATGAAGCCGTACTTCGTTCTCAGTGAGTGGATCCGCTGCACGTACTCTACATATTCCTGGTCCTCGCGGAACCCAGTCCCTGCGAGTGAGTGGAACATGGTAGTGTGCACCTTCAGCCAAGCTTCGTCCATCGGCTTGCCGACCTCGACTGCACGGTCGAGAGGTTCACCGATCTGGTTCTTGACGTACCTGACGACACCATCATCGCCGAGGACACAGCGCTGGAGCATATCAAACATCATGCCGTCTTCTGCAAGACGGAGAGAGTGACCGTGCACGGTCGCACCACGGATACCGGTCCTGGCCGGGTCGAAGACCTCGGTGTTAATGAGATCTTTGGCGTACCCCTCCAGGTCACGCTCGCGGCACTCGACGATCTGACGACCAGAGAGCGTACCGGGGTCGATGCCGCGGAAACGGTAACACTCTGTGTATGTCCTCTGGTATGGCTGGCAGGGTGCGTTGAACATTGAGTCCGCGAACTGGATGTAGCGGACGCGGTCGCCGGCCTTTGCACCCTCTGTCGGCTCGACGATCTTTCTGATCGGACATGCAGGCTCCTGCTGCTCGGCCAGAGGCGGGTGGGCCGTTGGATAGGCCGCACCTGGGGCGCGGTGGCCAAGGATCAGGACGATGTCCTCGTCAGTTACTTCACGCAGCTTCTCAAGCTGGTAGTCCGGGTTCATCTGCTTGCGCCGGTTTTCGGCGACGACAGAAGTGCCCGGTCCGAACTGTGGTTTATATGCCATAGACAATTTCACCTTGGGGTTTATTCTTTCATCAATCTGGTAACGGCTGCGATGACTTCAGCCATCTTCTCCCTTGTAGGGGTCTGGCCACGGGTGACACCGGAGACGATCGCCTCGACGCTTCCCCTGGTCTTGACCCTATCGGGCGGTGGCATGACAAGGGCGGTTTTGACGCCTTCTTTTGCGAGATCCTCATAGTCGATCGGGCATTGGGAGACGACGACGGCCTTGACGTCGACATGCTCCAGGATGAACCTGACCTTCTGTACCACATGGGATCTGACATTCCCGTGATGGAGGATCGCGACCTTATGCTCTTCTATCTGCTCGATCTCTTGGGGGGTGAGCCCGAAGTAGGCGCCAAGGACTGACCCCGCAATTCGTGGGGCATCAGGAGGAACACCACTCCCCGCGTTCAGCACAAGGGTGCTCACCGAGAACTCCACCCCTTCCCTTCTCAGGGCAGACGTGATGTCGCAGACCGGCTTTGTTACATGCCTGCGTCCTGGCGACATCCCGACGACGATCACGTCGGGGCTGCGGCATTCCGATATGGTCCCTCGCTGGGCAAGGCCTCCGCCTTTACCCATACCCATACTCTCTCTGCAGTCCACTACCTGGGTTACCCTTCCGATCGGCATAGTAAATCACTTGAGTCCTTGAATAATGAGGGGTCCGCCACGGCTCTTCGGGTCAGTCATCCCGAGGAAGAGCTTGTCGGCGTCGGGCCCGTACTTTGCATAATCTGAAACGGTCGCCTGAGTCTTTATGAATTTCCCTTCTGTGAAACCGTATGGGAACTTCACAAAGATTTCGTCACATGCCTGCCTGATGGGGTCGATGTATGACCTGTCTTCAAGTTCGAGGAGGATCGTTCCTACATGCACCTGGAGTTCCACGTCCTGGTCTCCGACCCTGATCACCTTTCGCATGGGGTGAGGGTTTGGTTTTCCCCGGGCCGGCCCATAAGGAATGGTGGTGGGGAGGTTTGGTCCATTCAGGACCAACCGCCTGATCCCGCCGACTTCCAGGATCCTGTTGAGGAGACGTTCCACCGTCTCCGGGTTGAGGAAACGCGCAGGCACAATCCTACATTGGGGATATGTGGCTTCTGTCATCAGAGGCTACCTTTATGCTTCTTTTGCGATGTTCTGGATCGGCCGTGCAAACTCCTCGATCTGGCCGTAGGTATCGCCGTAGATCTTGGAGGTGCCCTCCGGTGCAAACATCTGGGTGCCTGCATCAAGACAGCAGGCCGAGACCACACATGGGATGGCAAAGCCAGCCGAGTGTCTGGTCACAACGTGGTTGCCGTTGAATACCCCTGGGCCACCGCCACCATAGATGGAGTGGCTGAAGAAGGAGAAGCCGACGGCAGTGCCCATCACGCGGCCGTAGTCACAGCCTGGCAGGCCGGTCTCGTGCTCAAGCAGGTCGTTGAAGTACAACAGAGTCGACGAAACCGCCTGGGCGAACCGACCGGCACCACAGTTGACCATTGTTCCAGCCAGGGTACCGGCTGCCGCATAGGCGTTCCAGAGCATCGGATCCTTGGTATCATAATACTGGAAGTATCCGCCCTTCTTGCCAGGAGTGATGACCTTGTCCTCGATCGCACGCTCGACCAGGGACTGGACGACCGTACCGATCGTGCCGGTCTGGCCGTTCTCCTTGACCAGGTCATAGACCAGGTTGTTGGCATTGAGGCCCTGGTAGGCGTAGCCAAGAAGCTGAGCACGCTCGAATGGGCCGATGGCGTTTCCCATCTCGAACTGGCCCGCATGCTCGAAGGTCGAGGAGAGAGCTGCACCTTGCATGGCATTCCGGCCGGTGATCATTACGACATGGTTGGCCGGGATGTTTCTCAGGGCGAAGCCGAGACCTTCGTTCTTCTGTGGGATGGACAGGATTGAACTGACATTTGATCCGCTCATGTCCATCGTCTGCGGGTAGGTACCCCAGACCGCGGCCTTGACCATCGGAGCGTCGAATGGATTGACGTCATACTGGTCGAGGATCGCGTAGGTGGTCGCCGCCGCGACTGCGGTGGTCGCCGCGTCGTAGGTGGCGGCGGCCTCGATACGGGCCTTTGGCACTTCGACGAGGAGAAGCTTGCCTCCGAAGTCCTTGATGTTGGTGTCGTCACCCTCTTCGACCTGGACCATCTCCTGGATCTTTGCCTTGATGGCATCGACATCCTTGACAATGTCAAGGTCAAGCGTCCGTCCGGCAATCTGGTTTGCCTTGCCACCGACGGCACCAGTCTTGATGCCATTCTCGATCCCGGCTACATTAACCGCGATCGTCCGCTTGGTCATGTCGATGATTCTCTTGATCGCCGGGTTGACGACCGGGCTGATCTTCTCAAGTGTGACCCCACTCTTCAGAAGTTTTCCTTCGTCATCGTAGAGGTCGATCGTGTCTGAGTATTTAGCCATAGAATTCCTCCAAATGAGATATATTTACCAATACAGTACAGGAACTGTGAACTGAGATCGCTAAAAGGAATCACTGATAATCGCTGGTGGTACTACTGCACGTCCCTCAAGGGACAATTGCATAGTCACCATCTCGACATATAAGCATTGCTATCTTCGGGGCCGTTAGACCCTGTATATATGCGTCGATATATTGATGTAAAGAAAGAAGATTCAAATAGGATGACCTGAGACCGGGTAGAGAATAGGGGAGGGG
>JAQVHG010000267.1 GCA_028696365.1 Methanofollis sp. | reverse complement strand
TGTCATCCCCCTTCCCACCTCTTTGGCCGGGGGCGCTGCCCCCGGACCCCCGAGACCACGATAGGGTCGGGAAGGCAGAATAGACGACCATGAAGAGGGACTGTCGTCCACGACCTATCGTGTGGCGGGGGGCTCGGGGGGCGGCAAGCCCCCCGCCAGAAAGAGACATCTAGAGGGTTTCTACAGGGCCAAAAAACCATTCATTTAAAAAACAAACGCTCCTCAGGCCACGGGAAACGTCCGGCAGCCAGTGGGATCTGCTTCAGGGCAAGCGCCTTCTTCTCAATGAAGTTCCAGGAGAGGTAGGCAAGCGGGAAAGTCAACCCAATAGAGAGCAAACAGAAAAGCCAGAGGGGGAGGGCGGGCCCAAGGAGAACGATGAGTGTCTGCTGGATGGGATAAGCATAGATATAGACCCCATATGAGAAGTCTCCCTTCTCACCAAACCTGTTGAGAGTAGGGATCCTGAGATGGGCAACACAGAGGACAAGATACGGCACAGCGACCAGTGCGACAAACTCATAGAACGGACTTGAAACGGCGACGACCAGGAGGCCCACCAGGAGACAGGCTACCGCCGGGCGATATCGGTGGGTGGAATGATGTATCCCAAGATATGCCCCAATAAGAAAATAAAGAGCAAACCTAATTTTCGAGAGGCTTGGATCAGAGTACACAAGAATCCACATCAGGAAATTTATCAGGATCAACCCCAGAAGGATCGATTTTTTTCTGAAAATCCCTATGACCCCAAGAAGGGCGACAAGGATGTACATCCCGAACTCCATCGGGATCGTCCAGAGAGAGGCATTGACAAATGTAACCGGGTTCTGGTCGAAGAGACCGATACATGCACCATTATTAAAAAATGGCAGCGACATCAATGAAATCGGGGTGAATAAGGCCATAAAATAATCAGAAAAAGAGAGACTTGTTGCAATTGGCCCGATTACAAACAACGTGAAGATGACCGCAGGTATCAGACCCGGGAACACCCTGAGGATTCTTTTCCACATAAATCGTTTGGGATCAGGCTGAGAGATCCAACTCAGTGAGATCAGGTAACCGCTGGTCACAAAGAGCGTGGCAAGGGCGGTGGTCCCGAAAAATATCATGGGGTCAAAGCGGTACATCGACTCATATCCAATTTGGAGTGCATAGGCATGAGATATGATGATGACCAGCGCCGAAGTGAGACGCAGAAGATCAAAATTGTTCTCATGCCTAGATGAGGCCATATAAATAAAGATGCATGAAAAAAATATAAGTCCTGTCGCTCCAAGCACTCTCGAAGATCTTCACGATCACATATGCAAGGAGATCGATCCAGATGAGAGCAAACGCCCTTCTAGATCCGGCATGAACCTTGGACTCAGGCATAATAGATGAACAGTGCTCTGGAAGGCACTTCAGCGTGTGGGGAGATCCTGATCCTCGCAACAGACATCTGAAGGATAGTGTGTACGTGCCGCCCTTCTGCCATCTTCGTCGTGGAGGGTGGCCGGGAAGACTGAATCAATGGTTCTGTAGAAATCCTCTGGATGTTTTTGTCTGCCGGGAGGCTGGCCGCTCCCCGAACCCCCCGCATCACGATTGGTCGAGGACGACAATCCCTTTCATGGTCGTCTGTTCTTCATTCCCGACCCTATCGTGGTCCCGGGGGTCAGGGTGGCACTCGCCCCCGGCACGGAGATGGGAGATGTGAGAAGGCGGGGGACACATATTGTCTCCATGATTCGCAAGGGGTTCTACAAAGCCGATTCCCGATGAGAGGAAGATCTTCGATCTTCGAGAGAACTACTGACACAAAGATATGGGAAGACGAATGAGTCACGCTCACATCTAAGCTCACATCTAAAATAGCGAGAATTTCTACAGGCCCAAGCAAACCCACGAGCCTGAACTCCCAGACTCAGAGACCGCTAGACCTCCGACTGGTCCCCAGGGTCTTGGACCAGAAAATTGTAACCTCTGAAGACCCCAAGAGGGAACCTTTATAGTGTTCTGTTGTCACTGAAGCTTTGCATGATCAAGGTCGCAATCAACGGGTACGGCACCATCGGAAAACGTGTCGCCGATGCAGTCGCCGCTCAGCCCGATATGGAGGTCATTGGGGTCTCGAAGACAAAGCCAAGCGCTGAAGCCTTCGTCGCGAACCAGCGCAGCTACCCCCTCTACATCGCTGAGATCAACCGCAAGCCTCTCTTCGAGGAGGCAGGGATCGAGGTCGCCGGCGATGTCACCGAGATGATCAAGCAGGCCGACATCGTCGTCGACGCCACCCCAGGGGGGATCGGAGTCAAGAACAAGAAACTCTACGATCTCCACGGCGTCAAGGCAATCTGGCAGGGCGGCGAGGACCACGAAGTCGCAGGCTTCTCCTTCTGTTCGAGTTGCAATTATGATGAGGCGAAGGGCCGCCAGTTCACCAGGGTGGTCTCGTGCAACACCACCGGACTCTGCCGGATCATCCAGGCGGTGGACGAAGCCTTTGGCGTACAGAAAGTGAGAGCAACGATGGTCCGCCGCGGTTCAGACCCAGGCGAAGTAAAGAAAGGACCGGTCGACGCCATCGTCCTCAACCCTGTGGAGATCCCGAGCCACCACGGGCCTGACGTCCAGAGCGTCCTCCCACATATCGAGATCACGACCATGGCGATGATCGTCCCCACCACCTTCATGCACATGCATGCCCTCCAGATGGAACTCAAGAAAGAGGCCACCAAGGAAGAGATCATCGAGATCATCGAGGCACACCCCAGAATGGGACTGGTCAGAGGCGCCACCGGGATCAAGAGCACCGCCGAACTGAAAGAGTTCGCTCAGGACATGGGACGCCAGCGCGCCGACCTGTACGAGAACTGCATCTTCGCCGATTCGATCGGATTTGTCGGGAATGAACTCTTCATGTTCCAGGCCATTCACCAGGAAGCCGACGTCGTCGTCGAGAACGTCGACGCGATCAGGGCGATGATGAACGGTGCCGAAGATGCCGCAACTTCGATCAGCATGACCAACAAGGCCCTCGGGTTCCATGCCATCTGAAGAAGTTTAATCCTCATAGCACCCCAACTCTTTTTATGGATCCATACTCTCTTGTCACACGCAACACCATCGAGATCGTCACCGACGAGGAGTTGCGGGCTCTCCTTGAAAAGCCCGTCAAGCGAGTCTACGCAGGCTATGAACCGAGCGGCGAGATCCACCTCGGCCACCTGGTGACCATCAACAAACTCATAGATCTCCAGAAGGCTGGATTTGAGGTAACTGTCCTTCTCGCCGATCTCCACGCATTCCTCAACCACAAGGGCACGCTGGAAGAGGTGCGGGAGACCGCGGAGTACAACCAGCGGTGTTTCGAGGCTCTGGGACTGACAGACGCGAACTACGTGATGGGCACCGACCTCCAG
>JAQVHG010000266.1 GCA_028696365.1 Methanofollis sp. | reverse complement strand
CATTATACGGGATAGAGACCAATCGTATATAAGATTACTGACACATGTGTTAGTATAATGCCAAAGGTTGTGCCCGGGTACAAGGATGAGGCAAGACGAAGGATCATCGAAGCCGCGATCGCTGAGGCGGATGAGAACGGTTTTTCCAACCTGAAAATGGAGAACGTCGCATCCAGGCTTGGTATCTCGCGTGCGACGCTCTACCTCTATGTCAAAAACAGGGAGGAACTGATCTCCTCCGCCCTGGTCTTCATCAGATCCTGGCTCGCAGATATCCTGCGGGACACATTCTCCAGAGATACTTTCGAGGACACGTTCTCAGCGATCTTCGACAAAATCATCTATCCGGGGGACGGAACGGGCATGAACGCCGTCCTTGAAGTGTATGCCGGCGCGGTGCGAGACGACATGCTCCATGAAGCCGTTAAAGAAAATTATTCAGTCATCAGCAGCACGCTCTCCGGCTATCTCGAAGAACAAAAAAGTCTGGGCCGTTTATCCGAAGACCTTGATGCCGACCTCTCTGCAAGAATCATCATCTCCATAATTCTCGGGATCAAGATGGGGGTTGCAGCAGGTCTCGGCCGAGAGGAGGCATACCGCATCTGGGATGCCGCCGTCCGCCGGGCACTGGCATAGGCATTTATCAGATCCGGGGAGGGCGGCGGCCTGCGATGTACTTTTTCCCGCGGGCGATCGCCGTCACCGAGGAAGGGCGGTTGTGAGATATCCGTGTCCGACAAAAAATGTTGTTGGACATGAAACCGAAAATATATCTCACAAAATAGATGGTGCTGAGCGACTTCTCACCCTTCACGATTGCTTTTCTCTCTGCGTGTTTTCTTTTGCCTCTCCATACAATTCATAAGGAGATATTAGTGATTTAACAGGGCCTAAATCCCAGAAAGAATGAACAACATAATATATCGAATAGAGATATTCTAAATCCATGAAAATTGACCAACTTCTCAACGAAGTTGAGAACACCCAGATTGTCCTCCCCGAGTTTCAGAGAGAGTATGTCTGGTCTCTTGAAAACGCCAAACAACTTTTCGTCTCACTGTTCAGAAATTATCCAACCGGGAGCCTCCTTTTCTGGCAGGCAACGAAGGAAGAACTCCCTGAGATCAAGAACAACGCCACCCCGGAGATTATCAGCGGGCTCACAAACGTCATCCTGGATGGTCAGCAACGGATCATGACCCTCTATTTGATCATGAAAGGTGAAATTCCTCCCTACTATACAGAGAGCGACCTGAAAAACGATCCCAGGCATCTCTACTTCAATCTGGGGAACGGAGAATTTCAGTATTATATGAGCAGTAAGATGGAGACGAATCCCCTCTGGCAGAAGGTAACCAACTGCTTCTCCCTCGGTACCGTTCCCCCCTTCGAGATCGCCAGCAGATATCTCGAAGAGCACCCAGAGGAAAATAAAGAGGCCCCGACCGAGACGATTTATACCAACCTCACTCGTCTCCAGAATATCAGAACAACCAATTATCCGGTCCAGATTGTTCCATCGGATGCCAAGATCGATGAAGCCATCGACGTCTTCGACCGGGTGAACTCTCTGGGCACGAAACTGACCGACGCTGAACTGGTGCTCACTCACATCACCGGAAAGTGGCCGCATGCCCGAAGAACACTCAAAGAGAAGATCCAGCAACTCAACACCGAGAACTTTGCGTTCGACCTCGACTTCCTCACCAGGTGCCTTGTGGTGGCCCTGACCGGTTCGCCACTCTACAAGGACAACACTAAACTCGACTACGCCACATACACAAGGGACGACTATCTTCAGGCATGGAAGGGGGTGGACAGATCTCTTGACTATCTGATCCCCGTCCTGAAGCAGGACGCCTATATCTCGGGGACGCCCGACATGAGCACGACAACCGTGCTCATACCACCGGTGGCCTATCTTCTCAAGAACGGGATACGTTTCTCAGAACAGATGAAGTTCGGGTTCTTGTACTGGATGAACCTCGCCCTGATCTGGTCACGGTACAGTGGTCAGACCGAAAGCCGCCTTGACAAAGACGTCCATCTGGCGACAAGTGGAGATACGGCGATCTCTTCCCTTGTCACCGAGATCGAAGATCAGAGAGGGAGACTTGAGATCAAACCGTCCGACCTTGAAGGAAGGGTTGCCGGCCACCCCCTGTACCGAGCGCTCTACATGGTCACCAAACATGCCGGTGCCATCGACTGGTCTGATGGTGGGCCGATCTATGGCAGGATCGGCGACAACTTCTCCATCCAGAGCCACCACATTTTCCCGCAGGCCCTCCTCTATGCCAATGGGTACAACTCTGAAAACCACCTCGACAAAAAGAAGGTGAACGAGATCGCAAACAGGGCGTTCATCACCAGGGACACCAATTTCAGGATCTCCGACAAAAACCCGGCCGAGTATCTGCTAGGAGTCGAAGCGGCGTATCCGGGAGCATTGGAGAGACAGTTCATACCCATGAAAAAGGAACTCTGGGATATCCAGAACTATGAGATGTTCCTTGAAGAGAGACGGAAAAACATCGCAGAAGAAATCAACGTTTATCTGAATGGACTCAAGACAAGGTATCTCTCAGTTTGTTCGGAGAGCGAGATCCAGAGAGAGGACTGGAGAGAGATCATCGAGAAGGGAGAGAACAACTTTGTCGAGTTCAAAGAGTCGTTGCGGTGGTCGGTTCGCAGTCCCAACGGAGACAGGAAGAAATCCGAGTATATCGCGCTCAGGGCGATCTCATCGTTTCTCAACTCCGAAGGCGGCACGCTTTTCATCGGGGTAAAGGACGATGGAAGGATTGCCGGGATCGAAAAAGATTACAGAACTCTGAACAAGGCAAACAAGGACGGGTATCTCCTCCATCTCGACAATCTCATCGATACCTATCTTGGTACGATCTATCAGCACTATATTATGGCGAAGATCGAGGTGGTCAACGGGACAGAGATCTGTATCATTGAAGTATCAAAGAGTGACGAACCAGTTTATCTGAAGAGTAAAAATCAGAATGGTCAGAATAAGGAGGAATTTTTTATCCGTGCAAACGATTCCTCGCGCTCCCTTGGGATTAAGGAGACAAACGAGTATATTAGCCTCCACTGGAAGTAAGAACAGTGTGGCCGTCTACAAAGAGAAACTTCCCATGACCAGGCTTTGTTGAAATCATCTGGATTGCTCTCTCTGCGGGGGGCTGGCCGCCCCCCGGTCCCCCCGCGCGAGCGATAGGCGGTGGACGGCAGTACGGTCTTCATGGCCATTGATTGTGCCTTCCCGGCCCTATCTTCATCCCGGGGGTCTCGGGGGCAGAGCCCCCGGCGAGATGATTGGGGAAGGCAGTTGAATCACGCTTGCATCAGGAAAAAGTTAGGGTTTCAACAGAGCCGTTATTTTGATCTTCATCTCTCCT
>JAQVHG010000265.1 GCA_028696365.1 Methanofollis sp. | reverse complement strand
CTGGATGACGCTGACCCCGTTGATATGGACGCCGCGGGTGGTGTCGATCTCGAGGTCTGAACCCTGCAGCGATGTGATCGAGCGCATCTTCACGATGTCGTCGGCCATGTGCGTGCCAGAGACCACATGATATTTCAGAACCTCGGCGAGCTGGTCGGGATTCTCCATCAGGTGATCGATCGTCTCCTTCGGGATCTTGGCGAAGGCGTCATCGTTGGGTGCAAAGACCGTGAACGGTCCTGAACTGCTGAGCGTCTCAACCAGGCCCGCGGCCTTCGCCGCCGCGACGAGGGTGGTGAATTGCCCTGCATCGATCGCGGTCTCCACGATATTTTTCTGTGCTTGAACTGCCCTCTGTTGCATCTCTCATCCCCTCCACGGGAGTTTCCCCATAGAATCTAGTCATATTTAACAGATCCGGCTGAAAATCGGCATGGTTGCCGGCGCGATCTGGGGGTCGTCTGGACGCTCTGTCCTGTCTGGGCGGCCTGCTGGGGTTCAGGCGGTTATGCGGCCCTGTCGCCACATGGCGCATGGGTGACGGCGACTTCAAAGGGAGGGGGAGCCGCGGGAGGAACCGCGGGTCATGAGTCTCAGAGGATTTGGGAGCACTGGTGGTCCTGCACGGTGCTGATGAGGGGCGATGGAGCAGAAAAGGGCAGCACTTTTGTCGCCGCGTCTGTCATGGTGGACATGGGTGAGGGTGAGAGAGATCATGGGGCTCGTTCCCACATACGATGATCGAGAGAGGCGGTGAGGGGTGGTGTCCTCACTCGATTGCCCTATCGTGAGTTAAAGAACGCGCAGAATCAATATATACAATGATCATATCCCAAAACTCTCTAGGGTTGAAGATCTCCTCGAACTGAAGTGCTTCCTTCCTGAAATTCTAAACGCTCTCCTCGACCTGCGGGCTTGCCGCCCCCCGGACCACCCCCCGCTGATGAAGAGTGGCAGAGGATTGCGTCCCGTTGTCATGATCTTAACTCTATCTTCCCGTCCCCATCGCCATCCCAGGGGTCCGGGCGGCACTCGCCCCCGGTGGGGACGAGGGGAAGGCGACGAATGCATGGGTGTGCGATGAAAAAGCAGGGATCTCTTCATTGTCATCCATCGCTCTCAATCGGTGAGGATGAGAGTCGGAGAGTTTGGGATGACCTCAATATCAGAAATGGATCTCATTCAATAGACACAGGAAGCCGGGACTTCACAGTGTATCTAGAAGTATCAATCCTCTGATCCTTCTCCTTACACCTAGGGAGCGGGGAAAAAAACTCAAGCATCATAACGCTCCACAGCGTGAGATTGGGGTAATATTCTGCGAAGGGGAGTGGCCATTTTGATCGACGTGTCTTCCTCTATGTTCACGCCGAGGGCTCCCTTGAACATCGAATATTTTCTCAAGCTCCCTTCGGTCGCATTCCCCGAGACCACCGGGATGACGATCGGAGTGGGGAGGCGAATAGGTGGAGATGACGAGAGGTCTGCCGTCCCCGACCAATCGTGTTGCTGAGTGTGAGTGGAGCGAACATGAGAACAGAGGGAATCGAAGATTACCGGTGACAGGGAAACCTCTGATCTTCAAGGGTCCGGGGGCAGAGCCCCCGGCGCGAGAGAGAGGAGAAGTATTCCCCCAGGGGGGCGGCATGTCTGATCTTCTGCCATTCCTCTCCAATCCCTCCTTCTATTCATGCCTTCCCCATCAATCATGTGGCAGGGGTCCGGGGGACGCAGTCCCCCGGCGAGAGACCGCCGAGAATATTCTGCGAGAGGGGTGACACCATCTGCTCACGTTCTCCTGCTGGCAACTGTTATGGTCGTGACGCCGGACGCGAGAACAAACGCACCAGACACCAGAGCACCGATCGATCCCTTCACTTTCACTGCCCGCGCCCACTCTTCTATTAGGGTCTGGGACAAGACGATCCTGAAGATGAAACACCTCGTGATCAGGGGTGCGAGGGAACACAACCTCAAAGACATCACCCTCTCGCTCCCCAGGGACCGTCTCGTCGTCCTCACCGGCGTATCCGGGTCGGGCAAGTCGACCCTTGCCTTCGACACCATCTATGCCGAGGGACAGCGGCGGTACGTCGAGTCGCTCTCCGCCTATGCCCGCCAGTTCCTCGGGCTGATGCAGAAGCCCGACGTCGACGCGATCGAGGGACTCTCCCCCGCGATCTCTATCGAACAGAAGACCACTTCCAAAAACCCGCGCAGCACCGTCGGCACGGTCACCGAGATCTACGACCACCTCAGGCTCCTCTTCGCACGCATCGGGGTCCCGTATTGTCCCGAGCACGGGACCAGGATCGAGTCGCGCTCACCCGAGGCGATCGCCGACGCCGTCGCCGAGAGATTTGCCGGGCGGCAGGTGACCGTCCTCGCTCCCGTGGTCCGCCAGAAGAAAGGGACCTACGCCCAGTTCCTCAAGGACCTGGACGCCGAGGGCTACTCCCGTGTCCGTCTCGACGGCGAGATCGTCAGGACCGACGAGGAGCATCCGCTTGCGCGCTATGTCAAGCACGACATCGACGTCGTCGTCGACCGCCTCGACCCCGCGGCCGAACGCTCGCGGCTCGTCGAGGCGGTGGAGGCCGCCGTCGCAAAGTCGGACGGTCTGGTCGTCGCCCTCGACGAGGACGGCGAGGAAGAGACCTACTCGGCAAAAATGGCCTGCCCGGTCTGCGGGCTCTCCTTTGAAGAGCTCCAGCCGCGGATGTTCTCCTTCAACTCCCCCTTCGGCGCCTGCGAGGAGTGCAACGGCCTCGGGTTCAGGACCGAGTTCGACCCAGACCTCATCATCCCCGACCCAGAGAAGTCCATCGCCGACGGGGCGGTGGCGACCTACCGGAACTTCCTCGACGGCTACCGGGCCCAGCACCTCGGGGCGGTCGCAAAACACTTCGGGTTCTCGGTGCTCACGCCGGTCAAAGACCTCACGCCCGAGCAGTACCATGCCCTGATGTACGGCGCACCCGACAGGATCCACTTCTCGGTGAGCACCAGGAACGGCGAGGCGAACTGGTCGCACACCGGGCCCTGGGAAGGCCTCCTCCCCCAGGCCGAACGCCTTTTCCAGCAGACGAAATCAGAGTACCGCCGCCACGAACTCCAGAAGTTCATGCGGGTCCTCCCCTGCCCGGCCTGCGGCGGCCGGCGCCTGAAGGAGAAGGTGCTCGCCGTGAAGATCGGCGGCAAGAACATCATCGAGGTGACCGACCTGCCGGTCACCGAAGCGGTCGAGTTCTTCGAGAGCCTCAACCGCTCCCTCACCCCAAAGGAGACGGCGATCGCCGCCCAGGTGCTCAAAGAGATCAGAGCCAGGCTCTCCTTCCTTCAGGAGGTCGGGCTCGGCTACCTCACGCTCTCCAGGAGCGCCGGCACGCTCTCCGGCGGCGAGGCCCAGCGGATCAGGCTCGCCACCCAGATCGGCTCCAACCTGACAGG
>JAQVHG010000264.1 GCA_028696365.1 Methanofollis sp. | reverse complement strand
CGACCCTGGTCTCTCTGATCATCGCCATCGTCGTCATTTTCATCATCATCTTTATCAACACCGTCAACAAGCGCAAGCAGATCGGGATCCTCAAGGCGATCGGGATCGAGCGCCAGGTGATCATCACCTCGTACGTCGCCCAGGTCGCCTTCATCGCCCTCCTGGGGACGGCGGCCGGGCTCGCTCTCACCGCCGTCCTCTTCCTGTACCTCACCGCCAACCCCCTCATCTTCCCGGGCGGCGAGGTGCGGCCGGTGGTAGGGGCCTGGATCATCGCCCGGAGTATCCTCGGGCTCTTCGGCGTCTCGCTCGTCGCCGGGTATGTCCCGGCGTGGCTGACCACCAGGGAGGAGATCCTGGATGCGATCCGGGGGTAGAGGATGATCGTCGTCACCGACCTTGTCAGGACCTACATGATGGGGAAGGTCGCGGTCCATGCGTTGCGCGGCGTCACCTTCACCATCGGGAGCGGCGAGTTCGTCGGGATCATGGGGCCGTCGGGCTCTGGCAAGTCGACCCTCCTCCATGCCCTCGGCCTCCTCGACCGCCCGACCGCCGGGACGATCGCGATCGACGGGACCGACGTCCTCGCCCTCTCTGAGAAGCAGAAGACGAGGTTCAGGCTGCACCGCCTGGGTTACGTCTTCCAGGACTATGCCCTCATGCCTGAACTGACCGTGGAGGAGAACGTCTTTCTTCCTGCTCTCGTCGGCGGGACGCCGAAGGACGAGGCGGCCAGGATGAGCGAGGAGATCCTGGCCGAGGTGGGGCTGTGGGAACGGCGGGGGCACCTCCAGAGCGAACTCTCTGGCGGCGAACAGCAGCGGGTGGCCATCGCCCGCGCCCTGGTGAACAACCCCTCCATCCTCTTTGCCGACGAACCGTGCGCCAACCTCGATACCACCACCTCGAAGACGATCCTCGACCTCTTCGAACGGCTCAACGAGGAACACGGCCAGACAATCGTGATGGTCACCCATGAGGACTGGCATATCGACTATTTCTGCCGCGTGATCTACCTGAAGGACGGGCTGATCGAGCGGACCGAGGAGTGCGTGCCGAGAAGAATGCGGCAGGACTCGTCGGGAGAGAACGAGTGACGGCAGGGCCTGAGATCCAGTGTGTAAGTCCCATCCTATACCGGCGTCTCCAGAGATCTTCCTTCTCCCCCTCCGGGACCGGCAATATATATCTGATCGCCCTCCCTTCCCAGAGCATATGCTCGTCGTCCGCGGCGGGTCTCTGGATCGGGGGGAGAACCATGATCAGGCATCTGGGCAGGTACCGGGAGATCACCGGGGTGATGGTGAAGTACGGGTTCGGTGCCGCCCTCGAAGGGATCATACCCCCCCTGGCCAGACTTGGGCTCTGGAAGCGGGAGCGCGCGGACAGAGTCGTCCCATTCTACCGCCGAGTCCGACTGGCTATGGAAGAACTCGGCCCCACCTTCATCAAGTTTGGGCAAATCTTGAGTACCCGCAGGGAACTCATACCCCAACCTCTTGCCGAGGAACTGACACACCTCACCGACGAGGTGGCGCCTCTCCCCTTCGAGACGGTGAGACCGGTGATCGAGGAGTGTTGCGGTCCGATCGAGGAGGGCTTTGCTTCCTTCGACGAGACCCCAGTGGCGGCCGCATCGCTTGCACAGGTCCACCATGCGGTCCTGAAAGACGGGACCGAGGTGGCCGTCAAGGTGCAGCGGCCAGGGATCAAGAAGGTCATCGAGGAAGACCTCAAGATACTCGCATCGCTCGCCCGCCGGATCGAGCGACGGTACCCCGACCTTGCGCTCTACAACCCAGTCGGTCTTGTCCAGGAATTCTCAGTCCAGATCAGGCGTGAACTCGACTTTGTGCAGGAGGGCAAACATGCTGAAGTCTTGGCCCACAACCTGGAGGACTTCCCCCGCGTCGTTATTCCAAAGATCTTCTGGGACTATTCTGGCCCACGTCTCCTGACAATGACCTATATCGAGGGGGTGAGGATCGACGACCTCGAGGGGATCAGGGCGGCGGGCGTTCGGCCTGAAGAGGTTGCCGACCTCCTGCTCACTTCCTATCTCAAACAAGTCTTCGAGGACGGATTTTTTCATGCCGACCCCCATACCGGCAACCTCCTCGTGACCCGCAACGGAGCACTGGCCTTCATTGACTTCGGGACCGTCGGGGTTCTCAGGCCCGAACGCCGCGACGCCTTCATCCGTCTGATGTCGGGCGTCGTGGACGAGGACGTCGAGAGGATCGTCGGCGCGTATCATGACCTGGGGATCATTCTAGCCGACGAGGATCTCGACACATTCAAGGACGAAATCTACACCACACTCCGACAGTTTCGGACGTACGAACTCGGACAGGTGGACTTTGGTGAGGTGATGGGGCAGATCCCAGACACCCTCCGTCGCTATCATCTCACAGTCCCGCTCACAATGATGCAGGTGGTAAAGGTACTCATATTTCTTACGGCCATCTGTCGGGATCTCGACCCTGGCTTCAATTTTCCGATACAGGCCGGGCCCAGGATCGCAGAGATCAGGAGGAGAAAACTCTTATCCCCTGAACATCTCGCAGGAGTCTCACGGGCAGCAGAGAGATGGCTCAGCGACCTCCTCGAACTTCCTCAGACGACCAACACCACGCTCAAGAAGGTCGCGGCCGGGAGTGTGAAGTTCTATATCGAGAGCCCCGACATGCTCGCCCTCGGCGCCTCGATCCGGTACGCCGCCAGACTGCTCCTCATAGGGATGGTTGCAGCCGGGTTTATGATGGGGTCGTCGCTGGTGATGCTCTCCACCGAACGCCCGGTCTCGGCAGGACTCTGCAGTGTGGTCTCGTCGGTGACGTTCCTGGGTTACCTGGCGGCGGTCGTCGTCGGGGTCGTGGCAGTATATATGGTCCTGGTCAGGAGGGAGTGACCCTCCATGAAGATGGTCTCACGATTGGCATCCTTCATTTCAGGGCCGTTTTTTCTGCCATTTCGTCCCCGTCTCCATCCCACCAGTGTAGGGGAATAAGAGTGTTGGCGAGTTTGAAGATTCCTGGCGACTGGAAGATCTCCAATCTTCCGGTCCTTGAGAATTCCCAAGGAGGGCTCGACGCCCCCCACCTCATACAAAGATATGCGGTGGACAGCAATCCCTTTTCAGGATCATCAAATCTGCCCTCCCGGCCCTATATTCCCCCCAGGATCCGGAAGATACGGAACGATAGTGTGTTCGAGAAATTTTTAATTTTCGGGCTTTGTAGAAACCCTCTAGATGTTTTCTTCTGCCGAGGGGCTGGCCGCCCCCCGAGCCCCTGCGAACACGATTGGTCGTGGACGGCAACGCACTCGTCATGGTTATCTATTCTGCCTTCCAGACCTCATCGTAATCCCAGGGGCCCAGTCCAAGACAGCGCCCCCAGCCGAAGAGATAGGAAGGCGGGGGACACATATCCCCCACACAATACGTGAGAG
>JAQVHG010000263.1 GCA_028696365.1 Methanofollis sp. | reverse complement strand
TCAAAATAAACCACCGCACCTTCGACGTTGCAGCGGACCTTAATCCACGCCTCGTCGCCGCCGAGCGTGGCCGCGGCGACAGGTGCGGCAAGGAGAAGAAGGAGCATCAGTAGTGCTCTGGCCAGAATGGGCCTGCGTGTGTCCATAGTGGATCCAATTTTAGTACCGATTTTTTGTATTTACTTTTTTTCTTTTTTCTCTGAGATTTGCTGAATATTTTCAGTATCTCTGAAGATTTTCACGGGGATCTGAGCGAGAGAATGGGGGAGAAGTTCTCACCTGCGGGTGCGGGTCTCCATCGCTTTTGCGTAGCGCCCGGCCAGGGCCGCGAGGACGACTGTGCCGAGCACCGAGGCCACGACCATCATATACTCCCACGCCCCTGCGGCACCGGCCGAGAGGAGGACGAGAAGGTGGCCGGGGTTGCCGGGAATGGCGAGGGCGGCGAGGATCACCGCGACGAGCGCCGTCGAGTAGACGAACTGGGCGGCCGTCCGCTCGCGGTAGTGGAGGGCCGTGACCCCGCCGAGGAGGATGAGGGCCAGGGCCGCCGCCGAGACCAGGACAAGGACGGCGAGGGCGTTCTCGATGAAGATCCCGTTGGCCGCGAGGAGGAGGAGCCACGCCCCGGCCTGGATCGGGACCAGGATCCATGCGGCGAACACCTTGCCCCAGAAACATTCGACAAAGGTGACCGGCGTGGAGAGGAGCGTGTCGAGGGTCTGGGCGCCGTACTCCTCGGTGATAAAGTCGATGACCAGGCTTGCCGAGATGATCGCGGGCAGGAAGAGGAGAAGCGGGATGAGAAGCCCGTAGGCGAAGAGGAAGAAAGTCTGCCCGCCATCCGACTCTGGCATCGCGACCTCGACCGGGACCATGGTGAGGCGGTCGGCCCGCACGTCTCTGAGATCTTTTTCATAGGCTTCAAAGGCGTCTTTGAGTCCTGCTGACGCCGCCGCTCCTTGGATGTCGTTTTTGATCGTGTAAAGCGTGACCTTCACCGGTTCTTCGGCGTCGGGCGGGGTGTCTGGGACATAGACCACGGCCGAGATCTGGCGTTCCTTGAGGGCGGCGACCGCTTCGGAGAGGTCGATGCGGTAGACGACAAACCCGCCAGGTTCGTGGAGGAGTCCGGCGAGCGGAGAGTCTTCCGCCCCGGCGTAGCCGATCGCAAGCCCTCCGCTCTGTTCGCTGATGGCCTCAGGGTCGTAGAGCGCGGTGAGCCCGACGACCAGGAACGAGGAGAACATGGCGATGAAGACCTGGAGGAGGATCGCGAGTACGATCGTCCGTTCGCTCTTCACACCGCGGAGATCTTTTTTTGCAATGGTCCAGACATGACGTGCGTTCATAGGGCACCTCCGATGAGGACGAAGTTATAGAAGGCATGGACACACCCGGCGATGAGCACCCCGAAGGGGTAGGCCCTGGCCCCGCCGACCTTGAGGGTGGCGGCGACGATGGCGGCCCCGGCGGTGTGGAGGAGGAAAGGCATCCAGAGGAGGCCGACGCCAGAGAAGAGGACGTCGCCGAAGACCGAGCCGGTGAGTTGCGAGAGGGTGACGAAGAGAAGAAGTTTCTCGCCGAGCAGGAACCCAAACCCTGTCGCCACCGCGGCGATCCCGAGGCTCTTCCATCCTGGCGCCCTGCCAGCCCGCTTGAAGAGGGCGGCGATCCCGATCGACTTGAAGACCTCCTCGGTGAAGGCGGCAAGGAGGATGAGGAGGACGAGTGCAAGTGGGAGGGGGAGGTTGAAGAAAAGGACCAGGTACATCATCTGGACCATACAGACGAGCGGGATGGAGAGGGCGTTGAGGGCGACGAGCGAGGCGAAGGGGTGGCCCCGTGCCATGGCCCCGGCGACGAAGGAGACGACCTTGGAGGTGAGGCGTTCCTGCGAGAAGAGCCGCTCTTCGTTGAAGTTCCTGACGCAGAGGAAGAGGATCGCGGCGGTCCCGAGGTAGAAGAGGGCGGTGGAGTAGACGTAGTCGGCCATCCCAAACCCACTCCCCTGGAAGAGGAGGACGACGAGGGTGAGCGGGGAGATGAGGCTGACGGCGTGGACGTTGGCGAAGATCGAGGGGAAGAAGAGGTAGGCGGTCATCACGGTCGAGAAGAAGATGGAGAGGAAGGAGAGTTCCCTGAAACTCCGGGCGGTCATGCCGATGAAGAGGGCGCCGGCGAGGAAGAAGAGGATCACCGGGATGAGCGGGAGGAGGACGGTGAGGGGTCCGCCGGTGACGAGGAGGATCGCCGCGGAGATGGCGAGCATGAGCAGGAAGTAGGGGAGGGCCTTACCGACGATGATCGTCGTCGGCCCGGCTGGGGTGGAGAGGAGCACCTCGCCCCGTCGTCCGCTCCGTTCGTTGGCGATGGCCATCATGAAGAACTGGGAGGTGAAGTAGAGTGGGAAGATGAAGACGAAGATGTAGATGAGCGACTCGAAGGGGAGGGGTGGGGAGAGTTGGGACGGGGTCTTGAATGTCCCGAGTGCGGGGGCGTCCACCTGGCCGCCGCCGAGGACAGCCTCGACCTTGCCGGTGCTCGCGGGGTCCCTTGCGGCCGCCTCCCTGAGGGCTTCTTCGTCGATCTCGAGGTCGGCGTCTGGGGTTGGAACTGGCTCGATGGTGCCTCTGGGGAAGGGTGCGGTCTGTCGGCCGCGCTGCATCCCGGCGCTCGTCCCGGCCTCGGTGGCGGTGAAGTCGAGTTCGCTCTCGATCTCGATGGTGTCGATCCAGAGAGGGTAGGCGGCGAAGAGGTCGTCGGCGCTGCTGTAGACGGCATTTTGATAGTGGCGGTAGGCGGTCTCGAAGGCGGCGAGCGCGGCTTCGCCTTTGGCGGTCCTGGCGGTCCAGATTTTGTTGTCGGCGATGATCAGGTCATAGCCGCGGTTCTCTTCCAGGATGGCGGCGAGGTCGGCGTAGGTGGTCGCAAAACTGGGGTCGCCGGCAAGGATGGCGGCGGCGGCTTCGTCGTCGGTGGCGGCGGTGTAGATGCCGTCGTGGAGGTGGATCCCGCCCTGGACGGTGAGCCCGGTGGCCAGCAGGAGGGCGAAGAGGAGGACGACGGTGACGGGGAGAACTTCTTTGCTCATCGAGGTAAGAGAGCGTTTTGTCTCCCAGCGTGCGATGGTGAGGGCGGTGCGGATACTGATCTCGATCGACTCCTGCTTTGGTGGTTGGTCAGAATAGGATATGATTTATCCGGTTTCAGGCCAGAAGATTCCTCAGAATGATCGCGGCACATGACCTGGTGAAGGAATATGGGACCTTCCGCGCCCTTGACGGCGTGAGTTTTGACCTGGAGGACGGCGAGGTGCTCGGGGTCGTCGGGCACAACGGCGCGGGGAAGACGACGCTCCTCAAGATCCTCTCTGGGCTTTCGCTTCCGACGGCCGGGGAACTCTCGGTGGGCGGGGTGGACGTCCTCGCCGATCCGTCGGCGCTCAAGCAGACTCTGGGTT
>JAQVHG010000262.1 GCA_028696365.1 Methanofollis sp. | reverse complement strand
CCAGGGGTGCGGGCGGCAGTCGCCCCTGGTAGGAGCGTAAGGGAAGGCGACGGATGCATGGGTGCACTACAAAGAGGTGAGGATCTCTCAACCATCATCCTTTGCGATCTACTCCTAGGGGAAGGGCCAGAGAGTTTTGGGATGACCTCGAATAGAATTAAGAGAAATATGACCAGGACCAATGATTCATCTGATCTGGTTTCTTATGTTTCTCGTGGGTATTTAAAATACCAGACAGACTCACTTCCAGCACCCGCCTCATCTTTCCAGCAGTTTACCGCAGCTCGCGGCAGGTGCTGATATTCAACAGGTGACGCAATACAACCTGATCCAGATTATCTCCCACACATGACGAGATCAGTGGACCGGTTACAGCATTTCGGATCTCGCACACACACCCACACCCGAACATATGAGATCCCTGAATACTGTGTGGGTGTGGTTTTTGCTGTAAACTAGTACTAAGAGAGAGACGCGTCTCTCTATCTGTACTAGTACTGTAGGATCAAACGCTTCTCCTCGGAGTTTGATCTTCGCGGCATCTGCTGTAAATCTGCTGAAAACCTGCTGTAAAGTTGTAAGTGTCGACTGATCTGGGTCTGTTGTTTAGGTTTCCGCCACTGATCTGTGTCAGCGAGAGGATATTGTGTTCTTCAGAGAAGAATAGACCAGAATGAACTCCAGATCACAGTGCGACCGCACCGTAGATTACAAAATGGCTTTGTAGAAATACTCTGTATAACTCTCTCTGCGGGGGTCTTGCCGATCCCCCTGAGCCCTCCAACCCATGATAGGTCGCGGACGGCGATACGCTCTCCATGGTTATTGATTGTGCCTTCCTGGCTCTGTCTTGATCCAGGGGGCGCGGTCCCCCAGCAAGGAGATGGGGGAAGGCGGTTGAATCATACTTGAACAAAAAATGTGAGGACTTCTACAGGGCCTACAAAATCGTTCTTCAATATATTCCCCGAACTCAAAACAAGAGTTATTTTCGTGTGGAAAAAAACAATACTAAAAATGGGACTTGAAGATTCAAAAAATCTGATCTTACTTCAGTTCCCAGACACCTCTTGGTGAATCATCTCTGAGTATCCCTTCATAGATTAGTTTTTGCCGAATCCATTGGGTATTGTTCCACCAGCGGGGAGTCCCATTAGAGTGTTTCTCATGATCCAGATCGGTAAGTTGATTCCCGATTCTTTTTATCATTCTATCATGGATCTCACCAACATCGCCACCTCCATCCATATCATGAAGCACCTCAAGGAGGACAGACCTCAATATCTCAGAGGGAGTGATCTCTCCTGGAGCAAAGGGATGGGTATTCCCCCGTGACTTCTTGACATATTTTCTTTTTTTCTTTTGAACCGATTTTTTCTTGGAATCACGAAGGTATCTGTCAATCTTGTGGGTTAACTCAACAAGATCATCACGTATCACTGGAAGAGCGAGATCTGGATCATCCATCTTGGCAATATCGGCTTCAAGAGATGCTTTCTTGGATTTAAAGCCAGATGGGATCGGGATATCACAGGAAAGCAACTTATCTATGGCATTATCAATGTCCTCGATCTGGTTTTTTTTCTTCGGGAATTCTGAGCCATCGGTCTGGATAATGTCCTGAATTTCCTCATCGAGTTCTTTGATTAATAATTGGGCATCTTTTAACATCTTATTCGTCTCTAGTATTAGTATGGGCCCATGAAATAAAATAATTCATCGTATAATGGTCCCATTGAATCCCAATTTACAGATCATTATGCGTGAGACTCGCCACTCGAAGATAATTATATTATAATTCCTCTTATTGTTCCCGATTTAACCCTTCTATGATGATTGAATTGGGGAAAGTGACACTCTATTCCGTTCTGTCCATCGTATCGAGCACAATTCTTATGACTGTTACTTCGTGGTCAGCACTGTTTTGAGAGGCCTCTGAAGAGACATATATCTCCAGGAATGTGTGGCACCCTTGGCCTGAGTAGAGATACAGAAGAACAAGGGTAGGATTCAACGTAGAGATCTGACCCAATGAAGGATCACACCATTGAAAGATTGGAGGAGGACAGCATAAGGTAAGTACAGGGACACGAAAAGGATTTCTGGAATGCCACCTCCTCACCTCAAACTCCCGTCCACCAACCCCTCCGCCAGTCCCTTAATCCCCTCCCGCAGCGCGTTCCTCTCCACCCACACTGCCAAGAATTCTCCTCGCCATAATATATGCCCGGATGATCTGCCCAGAGGCCGCGCCGGTGGTGTCTGTGTCGTCGCCGAGAGCCACCGCGAGCAGATCCCCTTGCGGAAGGAGGGGTCTGGTCAAGTGTCGTCAGTCCACACGCTGGGATCCCGCTGATCATATCGGTGATCGGTTCAAACGAGCCAGCAGTCCATCACACACCCTCCATGAGATCCTCGATATCGGTGAGGTCGTACACCAGGTAGCCCTCAGTCCGCAGTTTTTCCTTCCCCTCCACGTACCCTGCAACGAGGAAATAGCGCTCCTCCGGGTATCGCTTGTGCCGCACTTTCACCGCCTTCCTCTCCAGACGCGAGAGCACCCCTCGCGCCTCACGGAGACTCAGGCTGCCCCACTTGCACTCGCCAAAGACGATGCGGCGGACAGAATCGTCGACTGCCACGAGATCGATCTCCTCGCCCTTCAACCACCACCGTCCGACTCTACTGCCCGGCAGGATCGCGGGCACGATCTCTCTGCGCACAAATCTCTCGAACTGTTTCCCGAAGTAGCGGTCCATCGCAAGAGAGGAGGGAAGGAGGGTGTCGGTCTCGATCGCCTCGCGGTTTGGGAAGACAAAGGAGTACCAGAAATCAAAGACCGTGTCCTTGATCTGGTAGACGCCGCGCCTGGTGTCCACCAGGATGGGCAGTTCGCGCTCCACGATCCCGAGGCGGATCATGCCTTCGAGATAGGGATAGATCTGGCGGGTGTCCATGCCGCAGAACTGCGCGATGGCACTTGGTGCGGTGTTTCCCTCGGCGATGGCGTTGATGATCGACTGATAGGTCTTGAGTTCCCGAAACTCCTGGGAGAGGATGAAGTAGGGCTCGCGGTAGAAGTAGCCGAAGCGGGAGAAGAACTCCCGCTCGACAAATGTGGAGAATGCATCGTAGTCCCCGGCCTTGAGCAGGTATTCGGGGACGCCGCCGATGGCGAGGTAGGTCTGCAGGGCGTCGGAGAAGGTTTGCTGGTCGAGGAATTTTCTGGCATGGACGAAGGGCATGGCTTCGAGGAGCATGTCCCTGGTCCGCCTGCCGTAGAGAGGAGAGGTGGCCGAGAGGGCGAGATCGCTCATGAGCCCGAGCATCGAGCCGCAGAGAAGGATGCACCAGTTTGAGCCAGCGAGTTCGGTGTCCCAGGCTTTCTGGAGAGCCGAGAGAATGGAGGGATCGATTTTGATGAGGTATGTGAACTCGTCGATGACCAGGTAGGCCCGTTTGGCGAGGG
>JAQVHG010000261.1 GCA_028696365.1 Methanofollis sp. | reverse complement strand
GCAGGGGACGATCCCGTGGACTCCTTCATGAATCAAATATGTAATATTTGATCTGAGGCCCTCGAGGTCGAGCGCGCGGTCAGGCGTCTGAGAAAAAGGAGTAATAATCGCTGGATAAACTCCCTCGAACATGAGTAGGAGTTATGCTGATGCCTTTTTAGTGTTTTGCTTCCTTGTGATGTAGCCCGCGATGCGGTTCCTGACACACTTGGACTCAATGACGGCAACTTCAGCGACGACCTGCTTGTTCTCCTCGAAATCGCCGGAGAAACGGCCGGAGTGTGTTCTCATCAGTTCTGCCGCGAAGTTTTTGATATATGTCGGTTTTATTCCCATTCGCACCTATCCCTCAATTTTGTATCTTTAATGCGTCTTGACAGTTTAAGAATATTGTGCGCGACTTCCATGGGATCCTCGCCCAGCACGCGGATCATAGGCTCTTTGCCAACCGCGCCGCGGTCATAGATGATGTCTGGCACGCCTGTCTTGCAGCAGGAGGCGACCCCCCAGTCCATTGTCTTGATCCCTGGTGGTTCCTGTGCGCGCTCGAAGTACCTAATGTCAAGCATCATCTCTTCCAGTTCATCGATGAGGAAATCGGCATACCTGATGTTTGCGGCCGCTCTGACCCGCCGGTCGAAGCGCATCGCGGTCAGGACGATCCTGGCCACATGGTCACTCGCCCCGAAGGCGACCACACCGACTGGATGGACCTTGTCGCCGAGTCTGACGATCCGGCCCTCAACAGCAGCGACGTCTGCAGGTTCCCGCGCGTTCTCCAGGGCATAGGCGATGTTGGCCCCGACCTCAGGAATGAGTGCAGGGTCCATCTCCTCTTTGAGGAGTTCGACCGCCTCGGCGAGGTGCCTGAGCACCAGGTCGCGTTCATCTCCTGTCATAGCAGATCTCGTCGTCATGTATCGGCATAATCCTACCGTAGACCGAGTTCTTCTTTGCGGTCGGCATTTGCATCGATAGCGATCAGGAAGAAGTATTTCAGGCCCATGCGTACTCCGATCGCAGTGATCTGTTCCCGCGCGCACCCGGCGGCAAGAGTGATATCAGTGAGGTCATCCCAAAACTCTCTAGCCTTTCCACTCTCAGAAGAGAGCAATAAGTGACGGAGAGAGTTCCTCACCTCCATGTTGCGCAAACGATGCATCAATCACCCTCTCACATCGATCGCACTGGGGGCGCTGCCCCCGGACCCCTTCGAGAATGATTGGGCCAGGAAGGCGGAATAGATGACCATGCGGAACGGGGGGTCTGGGGGGCGCGGCCAAGCCCCCCCAGAGAGATTCATCAAGAGGATTTCTACAGAGTCACAAAACCGATTGTTCCGCCTCTGACCAGGACATACGCGATGACGGAGGTGTTGATGTTGTCGGTCGATTGGTGAGGGAGATAGGGTGTTTGGTGTATGGTCCAAAGAGCGCGTGGTTGTACTGTTCTACCGCCTGGCAGGACTTCTTCGGGAAGGGCTTCTTCCCTGAGGATCAGAGTGCCTTCAAAAACGTGGCGATGCAGTACGTACCGACCTAGGAGGGCGAATGCATGGTCGCGGTCCATACCAAATGATGAACTGGCCCTCACAAAAGGATGACAACCTATCAGGACATCAGGAGAAGAGAAATAGGGGGACGGCAAAACAGATGAGTATATGGACGCGCGTGTACTTGATGTGCTGACCGGGGTCGTGAGCCTTTTGCTCTTCGTCGTGCTCCTCGTCGCCTTGCCAGGAGTGGTCCCCCCGGAGATGCAGCCAGAAGGGACGGGGCTTGCCTACATCGCCGCCTTTGTCATCTTCCTACTTGCGATGAGCGGCGCGGGATATATCATCAAAGAGAAGATCAGTTGAATCGTCGATCTTGCCATAATTTTATTTTTTATTTTTTTGAGTTCTGTAGAAACCCTTGGGTTTCTACAAATCCCCAATCTAAAAAAAGAAGTACAGGAGACCAGGCAGATCCCAGTCACTTAAAGAACGGTTCCCTGATCTGCACCGCCTTCACAAAGAGGTCTTCAAGTTCCTTCCCATGCTTGCCCCTGATGTCGATATGATTGTCGGTCCGCAGGAGACAGGGCTTCAAGAACCCATCTGAGGTGACCCGCAGGCGATTGCAGTAAGCGCAGAACTCAGTATTATGGAGAGGCCTGACCACCTCGACCTCTGCACCATTTAGGCAGTATTTTTTCCGGTGGTGCATCCGTCTGGTGATGATCTCCTTTGAGTTCTCTGCGATCTCTTTCTCCAGGCCGTCTACATCCCCATGTAGGGTGCACTCATTGAACTCCATCAACTCGATCACCTGGAGGATGAGATCGTCGTTACCCCTAACAAAGGCGAAAAAATCCTCGGTCTCGTCCTCGTTGACGTCCTTGAGGAGGACCATGTTGAGTTTCACCGGAGTGAGTCCAGCGTCGACCGCGGCCTTGATACCCCTGACCACCCGATCAAGGAGATCCCTCTTGGTGATCGCGCGGTAGCGCTCTGGTCTGAGTGTGTCAAGACTCACATTCACCCGCGAAAGCCCGGCCGCTTTAAGGTCGTGGGCGAGTCCTTCAAGAAGAGTGCCGTTGGTGGTGAGTGAGGCCTCGATCCCGTCAGGGATCGCCCTGACAATATCAAGAATATCCTTCCTGACCAGAGGTTCCCCACCGGTAAGTTTCACGCTCCTGATCCCGAACTTTGCCCCGACCCTGAGGATCTCCTGGATCTCCTCAAGTGAGAGTTCTTCGCGCGGCTGTACTTCGCCCTCGGCATGACAGTAGAAACAGTCCAGGTTGCACCTCGGGGTGATGCTGAGGCGGAGGTTGGTCACCTTCCGACCGAAGTTGTCCTCAAGCACCATCGCCACTCCTCCTGAAGTTTTTGGCGATGATGTACACCTCTCTGCTCCCCCGCCTTGAGGCTTGGGGTCGGTAGGTGCGCACTGAACGGAAGTGCTTCTTCACCTCGGCATAGAACTCGGGGAAGTCCTCGCCCTGGAAGGACTTGCACAGGAAGTTCCCCCCCTCCTTGAGGAGAGTGACGGCAAATCCAAGGGCGTCCTCTCCCAGTGCGATAACACGCGCCTGGTCATAACTGGTCGCCCCTGATAATTTTGGGGCCGCATCACAGGTGACAACCGAGACCACCCCACCGGCAAGATCCCGGACTCTCTCCTGGACCTCAGGAGTGGTAAAGTCCCCGACCACAGTCGTGACACGTTCCATCGGCGTAATCGGGTTGAGGTCCACGCCGATGATCCGACCGTGGGTGAGACCCTGTAGTACCTGCAGCCAGCTCCCTGGCGCGGCACCAAGGTCGACGACATTGTCGTCATCCCTTATAATCGAGAAACGCTTCTGGATCTCTGTCAGTTTATACGCAGCACGTGCCCTGAAACCCTCTTTCAGCGCTTTTTTATAATATTTATCCCGTGTCCACTGTGAAGTCATTGCCTTCTTCCCTCGATTTTTCAGCGCCCTGTCGCGGTACCGGATAG
>JAQVHG010000260.1 GCA_028696365.1 Methanofollis sp. | reverse complement strand
GGTTGCGGTGGCGCGGTCGATCAGAAGAAAATACGATCTCGGCGCCCTGATCAAGTGGCCCAACGACGTATATATCGGGGACAAAAAAGTCGCCGGTCTCATCCTTGAACTCTCAAGCGAGGGCGAAGAGGTGCACTACTGTCTCCTGGGCCTTGGCATCGATGCCAACGTCGACCTCAACGAGCTCTCGCCAGAACTGCGCCGGATGGTCACGTCCATCTCAGCCGAACTCGGCCGTGAGGTCGACCGCGCCTCCCTGCTTGCGATGATCCTGCGCGAGTTTGAGAGCAGGTACCGGATACTTTCGAGCGGCGAGTTTGAACCGGTCATCAGAGAGTGGAAGAGTCTCTCGCTGACCCTTGACACGCGGGTCTCGATCCGGACGATGCGTAAGACCTTCGAAGGTGTTGCCATCGATATCGACCAGCACGGTGCTCTGATCATCAGGCGCGACAACGGGCGGGTTGAGAAGGTCGTGGCAGGCGACATCGTGCACTTGTAGGGGACGTGATGTACGGAGACGAACGACGTTCCAGGATTATTGCGGAGTCCGCCGGCTTCATCGCGCTCATCGCGGCCGGCTCATGGATCTCCATCCCTTTTATCCCGGTCCCCCTCACTCTCCAGACCTTCTTCGTCCTCCTCTCTGGGGCGGTGATGAAGCGCTGGGCGGTGGTGCCAGCGACACTGTACCTCCTCCTTGGGATACTCGGTCTTCCGATATTCCACAATGGGACCGCGGGCCTTGGTGTCCTCCTCGGGCCTACGGGAGGGTATATTGTCGGGTTTATCGGGGCGGCGCTAGTCGCCGGGCTGGCCTACGAGCATGCCTCTGAGAAGGTGCGAGTCACCGGGCTGGTCCTGGCCACCGGTGTCATCTATCTCTTCGGGATCTCGTGGCTTGTCCTCTCAACCGGCATGGACCTCTGGGCGGCGGTGGTCGGGGGCATGCTCCCCTTCCTCCCAGGCGATGCCTTCAAGGCGGCAGCGGCCTATCTAGTGGCCAGACGGTTGGGATGATCGAGATCAGCGGGCTCAGGCACCAGGTCCTCTCTGTCCCCTCGCTCGCCCTTGAGGAGGGCGACACAGCGGTCATAGGCCCAAACGGCAGCGGAAAGTCCACTCTTCTCTCCCTGCTCGCCGGGCTTTCCCTCCCGGCTGAAGGGAAGATCATGGTCGACGGTCGGCCGCCGCGTCAGGTCGAGGTCGGGTGGGTCAGCGAGTTCCCTGATCAGTCTCTTCTCTTCACCAGAGTCTACGACGAGATCGCCAGCCCATCACGGTTTGCCCATCTCCCCTGTGCTGAGGTGACACGGCGGGTCGAGGAGGCCGCGGCTCTCGTTGGGATCGAGTACCTCCTCCCTCGCACCTTCCGTGAACTCTCAGGAGGCGAGCGGGGCCTGGTCGCCCTTGCGACCGCTCTCTCCTCGGGACCAGAACTCCTGGTCCTTGACGAGTTTGACTCTCACCTCGATGCCGAGACTGCGGGCACGGTCGCCAAGGCGCTTGAGACCTCACCCTGCCGCTACTGTGTGAGGTGTACCCAGGAGATGGAGACAGCGGCTGGCGCCGACACCGTCCTCTACCTTGCACATGGGGCAGTGAAGCATGCCGGAACCCCAGACCAGATCTTCCCGACACTGAAGGAGACCTGCTTCTACCCCAATTCATGGAGGATGCGCGAGCATGCAGGTCGCCTGTGAGAGCCTGACCTTTACACGAGGGGAATTTACCCTCTCCTGCACCGGCATCTTTGGTCCAGGGCTCCACCTGGTCACCGGCAGGGTGGGGAGCGGGAAGACCACGCTCGCCCTTCTCCTCGCCGACCTCCTCCACCCATCCTCAGGCAGGGTGTGCCTCGAAGGGGTGGAGAGGGTCACTCTCTCCTTCCAGAACCCGGAGTACCACGTGACCGGGGCGACGGTGCGGGCCGAAGCGGCGTCGTACGGTGCTGACCCCGACGCAGTCGCCGACGCCGTCGGGCTCTCAGGCCGACTGGACGACGACCCGTTCGCCCTCTCGCGGGGCGAGCTCAAACGTCTCCACCTCGCCTCCCTCCTCTCTATGTCCTACGATCTCCTGGTCCTCGACGAGCCCTTCAGTTCTCTGGACTGCGTACAGAAACATCGGCTCTGCCGCGCCCTCGAAGAACGGGGAGGAGGGATCACCGTCATCTTCACCCATGAACGCCAGATCCTCCCTGCGGTTGACCATCTCTGGGAAGTCGAGGGGGGAACGGTGCGCGACCTCGGTGCAGTGCCAGGGGCGATCCCACACTGGCGCCATGCCCCGCCATACCTCAAGCAGGCACTGGCCCGAGGGCTTGCCCCACACAACATTACTCTTAAGGACATAATCGAGGCTGAGGCCGCATGCAAGACGCACGACTGAGACTGATCTGCACTGTCCTCCTCTCCCTCGCCGCCTTCCACTCGATCATCGGCGCGGCCCTCGTCTATCTCTGGTGGCTGATCTTCAGCCGACGGCGAGCCTCGTTCCCCTCCTCGCCCTGGACCGCCGGGATCGTCCTCCTCACCCTCGGCCTCACTGCCTTGCTGACCGAGTTCACCGGAGGAGACGGAGTTTCGTATTTCTTCCGGCTCTCTGCGGTCTTTCTCATCGCCTTCTGGGCGTATCGAGAACGAGAACCAGGAGAACTCCTCGCAGTCGGGACTGCTCTCTTTGGCCGCGGGCTTGGGTTCGACGTGGGACTGGCAGGAGAGATGGGGATGGAGGCCCTCGCCTCCCTGGAAACCGACGTCGCCAGGACCAGGATGGCGCTCCAATTGAAAGGAAAACAATGGGGTCGAAAAGCGCTGGTCCCCTTTGCGCTCACCGTTCTTCACGGCCAGATGCGACGCTCTACCGAGCGTGCCGCCCTGCTTGCGATCAGGGGTTACCGGGGCGGAGGCTCGATTTGCCTGGAGTTCAGGCCAGATGCTGCCGGATATAGCGCTACATTTCTCGCCGGTATGGTCTTTATTTTTTCATTTGTTCCACTTGGTGATGTATTTATATGATCATGATAAAAAATTGAGAGGCTTATAGATATTTTAGAGCCCCGAGGTATTCAGATGAGTGCTGCCAACCCAAAACGAGTACATATAACAGATACAACACTCAGGGATGCCCACCAATCGCTCATCGCCACCAGAATGAGGACTGAGGACATGCTTCCTCTGGCCCGCAAGATGGATGATGTGGGATTCTTCTCTCTTGAAGCATGGGGTGGAGCAACCTTTGACAGCTGTATCCGGTTTCTTAACGACGATCCCTGGGACCGACTCAGGGACCTGAAGGCCGAGCTCGCAAAGACCCCCATCCAGATGTTGCTGCGGGGACAGAACCTGGTGGGCTACCGCCATTATCCAGACGATGTCGTCGAGAAGTTCATCGATGCGGCGTACAAAAACGGCGTCGATATTTTCAGAGACTTTGACGCCCTTAACGACATCAGAAACATGGAGAAGTCCTTCACTTCAGTGAAGGAGCAAGGAGCCCA
>JAQVHG010000259.1 GCA_028696365.1 Methanofollis sp. | reverse complement strand
GTGCAGTAGTTGAAGGCCATCACCCGTGCCTCCCTCCGGTCCATGACAGAGAGGAGGACGATCTCGGCGTCTTTTTTCCGCTTTGCAATTGAGACGGCATGGAGTGCCGCCTTATGGCCCCATTTGGAGCCGTCGATGAGTGCCAGTATCTTCATATCATCATCACCACATGAAACGCATCCAGAGGAGGCCGAGGCCGACCGCTACACTCAGGACGAGGATGACCATCCCTATTTTCATGAATTCGATGAACGTAATATTTATTCCTTCCCGCTCGGCGACCCCCAGGACCACAACATTTGCCGAGGCTCCGATGGCGGTTCCGTTCCCGCCTAAGCATGCACCAAGGGAGAGGGCCCACCAGAGTGGTTCGACATCCATTGCCATGCCCATGTCCTGGATAAGAGGGATGAGAGTGGCAGTGAGCGGGATGTTGTCCACGAATGCTGAGGCAATGGCTGAGAACCAGGTGATGATGATCATCGCTTCACCGGTGGTGTGGACATGGGCAACCACGAACTCTGCGACCTGGCTGATAAGCCCGGTCTCGACAAGGGCGCCGACGATGATGAAGAGTCCGCCGAAGAAGAAGAGGGCGGGCCATTCGATCTTTTCAAGAATCTCTTCGGGCGGCACCCGGCTCCAGAAGAGGAGGAGGGCCGCACCGGTCATGGCCACCACCGCTGGCTGGACTCCCAGTTTGTCGTGCACGAAGAAGAGGACGACGACCAGCAGGATGGTGATCACCGACTTGATGAAGAGCGAACGGTCCTTGATTGCCGCACGCTCGTCCAGACCTTCGAGAGTCTGAACGATCCTCTCCATCGCCTCCTTCCCGACGGCGATCCTCTTTCTGAAGAGGAGGGCCAGGAAGAGGATGACCACAATGAAATCAACGACGACAATAGGTCCCATGGTGAAGAGGAAGTCGTTGAAGCCGAGTCCGGCCGCTGATCCGATCATGATGTTTGGCGGGTCACCGATGAGGGTTGCCGCCCCGCCCACATTGGAAGCAAAGATCTCGGTGAGGAGGAAGGGGACCGGGTTGAGGTCCATCACTCGTGCGATGTACAGGAGCATTGGGGTAAGAAGGAGGACGGTCGTGACATTGTCCAGGAAGGCGCTTGTCACTGCGGTCACCAGGGCGAAGAGGATCAGCACCCGCATCGGGCTGCCCTTCGAAAGTTTGGCAGTCTTGATTGCGATATACTCGAAGAGTCCGCTCCCTCGGGCGGTATTCACGATGATCATCATCCCCATCAAGAGGAAGATCGTGCCGAGGTCGAGGTACTCTGGGATCATCTCCCAGGGGACGACGCCGACAAAGACGATCACCGCGGCGCCGGCCATCGCTGCCACGGCACGGTGGATCCGTTCGTCAATGATCAGGGCGTAGGTAAAGAGGAAGACAGCGATGGCGATGAGTTCAGGGCCGGTCATTCTGTCTCCTCAGATATGTTGTGAACGTTTGTTTCGGTCGTTTTTTATGCCTCCAGTAGAGGGTTTGTCTTGGGTACAGGGGGCGACATGGTGTCACCCTCTGATGAATTGCAGAGATCTGTTGTCGCGCTCGCTACATCAGTTTTGCGAAAAAGAGGATCTCGTCCTCATGTGAACATGAGGAGGAGCATGCCGAGACCGACAGCCACGGTCACGAAGAGGATGAGCATCCCTATCTTGAGGAAATCCATGAAGGTGATGGTGACCCCCTGGCGCTCGGCGATCCCGATGACCACGACGTTTGCCGAGGCAGCGATGGCGGTCCCGTTCCCGCCCATGCATGCACCAAGGGAGAGGGCCCACCAGAGTGGCTCGACCTCCATCGTCATCCCCATGTCATGGATAAGGGGGATGAGGGTGGCGGTGAGCGGGATGTTGTCCACGATCGCCGAGGCGATAGCTGAGAACCAGGCGATGATGATCATTGCTTCTCCAGTGGTGTGGACGTGGCTGACCACGAACTCCGCGACCTGGCTAATAAGCCCGGTCTCGACGAGGGCGCCAACGATGATGAAGAGTCCGCCGAAGAAGAAGAGGGCGGGCCATTCGATCTTTTCAAGGATCTCGTCAGGCGGTACCCGGCTCCAGAAGAGGAGGAGGGCTGCACCAGTCATGGCCACCACCGCCGGTTCGACCCCGAGTTCCCCATGGATGAAGAAGAGGAAGACGACCAGGAGGATGGTGATCACCGATTTGTTGAAGAGTGAACGGTCCTTGATCGCCGCACGCTCGTCGAGGTTGTCGATGACCGCGGCGATCTTCTTCTGCTCATCAGGCTCAACATGGAGTTGTTTGCCGTAGATGAAGTAGAGCATGACCAGTACGATGATCATGTCGACAAGGGCGATAGGCCCCATGGTCGTGATGAAGTCGTTGAAGCCGAGTCCGGCAGCCGATCCGATCATGATGTTTGGCGGGTCGCCGATGAGCGTTGCCGCTCCTCCCACGTTGGAGGCAAAGATCTCTGAGAGGAGGAAGGGGATCGGGTTGATTTTCATCACTTTTGCGATGTACAGGAGCATCGGGGTGAGAAGAAGGACAGTTGTGACATTGTCCAGGAAGGCGCTTGTCACCGCCGTTACAACTGAGAAGAGGATCAGCACCCGCATTGGGCTGCCCTTCGCGAGTTTTGCGGTCCTGATCGCGATGTACTCAAAGAGTCCGCTCCCGCGAGCGGTGTTCACGATGATCATCATCCCCATCAAGAGGAAGATCGTGCCGAGGTCAAGATACTCGGGAACCTTCTCCCAGGGGACGACCTGGGAGAAGGTGATCACCGCGGCACCGGCCATCGCCGCCACGGCACGGTGGATCCGTTCGTCTATAATCAGGGCGTAGGTGACGAGAAATACCCCTATTGCGATGAGTTCTGCTTCAATCATGGCTGATATCTCTAGTAAACAATGATCGGGACGTCAGCGGTCTGGGCAAGTTTAAGGGTGACTGAACTGAGTGGAGAGATCTCGGTCGTCGAGGATCCGTAATGCTTCGAGACCACGAGCATGTCATGTGTTCCCACGAGTTCGAGGATGTTCTCGTATTTCTTCCCTGAGAAGAGCCTGCTCTTCACTGAGAGTCCTGCAGACTCAAGATCTGAGACGGCCTGCGCGAGTAGTTCCTCGCCAAAAGCTTCTCGTTTCTGCTTGAAGTCCTGGATCACTGCCTCGTCGAGGCTGTCCTCGACGATCCTGATTACCTCCATATCGATGATATAAACCAGGGAGACGGAGGATCCCTCATAGGTCGAGAGGGTCTCGTACAGGGCTGGCGGGATCTCTTTCACAAAGTAGTCGAGAGGCATGAGGATTGACCTGACCTCAGGGACCACGGCCTCTTCTTCAGTGAGAAGAAACTCACGGTACTCCTTCACGACGGTATCGTACCGCCTCCCAGCCACGTCCTTGAATTTTCTCTGAATCAATGAAGTAAAATACCCCATTGTGATCCAGAGTTAGTAGGATAGGAGGAACTTTAATTCTTCTCCCCTCAGTGCCCGACCAGGTCGATGAGGTGTGAGCGGCAGGTCGGGCAGAGGTTCATCCG
>JAQVHG010000258.1 GCA_028696365.1 Methanofollis sp. | reverse complement strand
CAGTTTCATATCTGAGAAAAGCCCGGTGTCTCCTGCATGGTAGACAGTGACCCCGTCCATCCTGACGACAAAACCGGCCGCCACCCCACCATAATACCCCTCGCCCGCCTCCTCAAGCCATGAAGAGTGAAGCGCCGGGGTCATCGTGAACGAGACGTCGTCCACCTCAACCGTCCCGCCGATATTCATCCCCTCGGTCGGAACCCCCCGTGCGTCGAGGTACTTTGCGATCTCGTTCATCGCGATGGTCGGTTTCCCAATCTCTACCGCTGCCCCAAGGTGATCGGCGTGGCCGTGTGTGACAGCCACAATATCCGGACTGGCCGGAACCTCACCTGAAGGGACAAACGGATCGATCAGAACATCCCTGCTCCCCTGGAGCAGGAAACATGCATGGCCAAGCCACTTGATCTTCATGCACGGAGATCTGTGCCATGAAGTAAAAAAGGTGGTACTGGGGAGGCCTTCAAACAGGGGGTCAAGTAATGTCGATCATCTCAGCCTCAGTCACATCGATCGCTTCAGAAAGCCCGTCGTTAGTAACCCCACGGGTCATCTGTTCAGAGAGGTCACGGTCCTCGATCACGTCCCTGATCCGTTCCAGATAGGGGTCGAGAGTCTCGTCCTCCTCCATTGCGATCACGTGTCTGTACTCACGCAGGGACGACGAGCTGATCCCCAAGATCTGGGAGATCTCGTTCATCGTCTTCCCTGAATCAATGAGGTCGGTGAGCTCGGTGCGCTCAAAGGGCATGTCAAAATCAGAGTCACGGAAGAGTTTGATCCTGACCCGTGCCCTCGCGACGGTCTTCGCCAGTTTTTCATTCCCAAGCTCGCGGGCGATCTCAGTGTCATTCTTACCCTCATTGAAGGCAATGACAAGCGTCGCCAGTTGGCGGGGGGAGAGCTTGGTCTGGAAGAAACCCTGGTCAAGGATCTCGCGCATGATGAGAGCGATCTCACGCCCCACTGCATCACGGTCCCTGAGACTCCCATGGATCTTCTTCATCGGCTCGACGATCTCCGTCTTGCTGGTGAGATCCTGGAAGAGGTCAAGGAGTTCCTTTTTTCTCTTGTCTGCTGGCATGACAATACCACACTAGGTCTGAAATAGAATACGTCTTATCATATTTAAAAATTATTAATTAATCCCTGGGACAACCTGTAAGATTCAATCCTAGATATTGAAATATATTTGGTGTATGGGGTAAAAAGGTCATGGCATAAAAAAAGATCCCACTCTTCCATCACCTCAAATTTTCAGATATTCCCACCTGCGCGCACAGGAGATTTCTCGTGTCCACCAGGACGATATGCCGCCTTTCTCCCCGGAAACATTCCCTGTATGCATCATTGAGAGACAATATCTCTGCGCGGTTCTGCGACAACACTCCCCGGCACACCCTACCCTTCGCCAGGTGCTCACCTCGTCCTGGCAAGGAAAGTGTCACTATATAATCCTATGGTCAAACAACTATAGGGACTGATCACAGTGAGTGACATCTACGAAAAAGTCATAGAACTCGCAAAACGTCGCGGCTTTGTCTGGCCTTCAGCAGAACTCTATGGCTCTGTTGCCGGCTTCATCGATTATGGCCCACTCGGTGCCATGACAAAGCGGCGGATCGAGGATATCTGGAGACATTACTATATCATCAGAGAAGGCTACTACGAGATCGAGTGCCCAACCGTCGGGACCGAGGCCATATATCTCGCCTCTGGCCATGCAAAGGGATTTGCCGATAAGATGTGCCAGTGCCCCCACTGCCACGAATATTTCCGGGCAGACCACCTTGCCGAGGCCTGCGGGATCGAGAACGGCGCGGTCCTCTCCAAAGAGGATCTGGCGGCCGCCATCACCGACGCCGCATGCCCGTCCTGCGGCGAGACCTTTGGGCAGACCGAGGTCTTCGACTTCAACCTGATGTTCCAGACGACCATCGGTCCTGGTTCACAGCGGAAAGGATATCTCAGGCCTGAGACCGCCCAGGGGATCTTCACCGACTTCTCCAGGCTCTCACGTTTCTACCGGCAGAAACTCCCCTTTGGCGCTGTCCAGATCGGCAAGTCGTACAGGAACGAGATCTCCCCACGCCAGGGCATGATCCGCCTGCGCGAGTTTACTCAGGCCGAGGCCGAGATCTTTGTCAACCCTGAGGAGAAGACTCATCCCGCCTTTGCGCGCTACGCCGACTACTCGGTCGACCTCTGGGCGATCGAGCAGCAGCAGCAGAACACCGAGGCGATCACTAAGACGATGCGCCAGGCGGTGGACGAGGGGATCATCGCCAACGAGTATATCGCCTACTACCTCGCCCTCACTCACGAACTCCTGGCAACCATCGGGGTTGACCCGAAGCGGACCCGTTTCAGGCAGCACCTCCCTGACGAGCGGGCCCATTATGCCATCGACTGCTGGGACGCCGAAGTGTACTCTGAGCGGTTCGGCTGGGTCGAGGTCGTCGGGATCGCCGACAGGACCGACTACGACCTCAGGGCCCATGCGGCCGAGAGCAGCGACTCCATGACCGTTTTCGTCCCCTTCGACGAAGTGCGCAAGGAGACGAGGAAACGGATCGTCGCCAACATGGGTGTGCTCGGCCCCAAGTACCGCGGCAAGGCCGCAAAGATCGCCGCCGCTCTGGAAGAGGCGATGCCCGGACCTGACGGCGCCGAGGTGGTCGTCGACGGCGAGACGATCTTTGTGCCAGGCGACCTCTACACCCTCCATGAAGAGGAGGTTGAGGTGCGGGGTGCCGAGGTGATGCCCCATGTCATCGAGCCTTCATACGGGGTCGACCGGATGATCTACTCGGTCCTCGAGCATGCCTATGAAGAGGAGGAGATCGACGGCGAGGTCCGCACAGTGCTCCACCTCGCCCCCTGTATCGCCCCGGTCCAGGTGGCGGTCTTCCCGCTGGTGAAAAAGGACGGCCTCGACACGATCGCGCGGGAGATCACCGTCGACCTCCAGGACGCAGGTGTGCTTGCAGACTACGACGACAACGGTGCGATCGGCCGCCGGTATCGCAGGCAGGACGAGATCGGGACGCCGTTTGCGGTGACCGTCGACACCGAGACGAAGGAGGAGGGTACGGTTACCCTCCGTGACCGCGACTCCATGGCACAGGTGCGGGTAAAGACCGACGACCTGGTCCAGACGCTGGTCTCTCTCACCAGGGGCCGCACCACCTTCGCCGACCTCACAACAGAATGAAGTATATCAGCCACCCCCTCATCAGGCCGGAGTGTCTGGAAGAGCGGCGATACCAACTCGCCATCGCTCTCCAGGCCCTCGACACCCACACGATGGTAGTCCTGCCTACAGGCCTGGGCAAGACCGCCGTCGCCCTTATCACCACAGCATCACGGTTGTACCTGGAGGGGGGCAGGCTCCTGATGCTTGCTCCTACCAAACCGCTCGTCGAGCAGCACTTCCGTTTCTTTTCTGAACGGCTCAGGCTCCCTGACGGGGAGTGCGCACTCTTTACCGGCGACACCGCGCCCGCCGAGCGGAAGGCGATCTGGGAGCGGGCCCAGGCGGTCT
>JAQVHG010000257.1 GCA_028696365.1 Methanofollis sp. | reverse complement strand
TCTATCTCTAAGGGATGGAGGTGCTCTTATCCATCACGGTGGATCAGTCTCCCGTCATCGTCGATCTCGCCCCTGATGATCCTGGTCGAGGAGATCCACCGCCCATCCTCGGCAAGGACACAGGCGATCTGGTGGATCTCCACCATCTCCCTCCCCTTGGCACGGCGGAGTTTGTTGATCTCAAGCCCCACAGGAAGCGTCTCCTCTGAGACAACCAGGATATCGAAATCGACATCGAGCGCCGAACCGTAGCGGTCGTAGAGTGGCTCCACCTCCCACCTCGCCGTGCTGCCAAGACTCTGAATATATGTTTCCAGCGCCTCCTTCCGCGCCTCGTAGGTCATGACCGGGTGGCTCTTCCTGCCCGCAAAATTGTCGGATGAAAGCCCCACGACGACCAGACCGTCAGGGCCTGCGAGTTCAAATGAGCGCGAGATCAGTTTCCTGTGCCCGGCATGAAGGGGGGAGAAGGTTCCCCCGACCATAATCTTCATTGATAGTAATGGGGAACCCATACTATAATATGAACCACAATCTGCGCATCGGCGACGAGGTGTTCATTGCAGAGAACGCCACGGTACTCGGGGACGTCACCCTCGGCGAGAGAGCGGCGGTCTGGTTCGGCGCCGTCGTGAGGGGCGACCGGGACCGGATCGTCATCGGCGCCGACTCCAACATCCAGGACAACGCCGTCGTCCACGGCAGCACCGGTCACCCGACCATCATCGGCGAGCGGGTCTCGGTCGGGCACGGTGCCATTATCCATGGGTGCACCATCTCAGACGAGGTGCTCGTCGGGATGGGCGCGATCGTGATGAACGGGGTGGTCGTCGGCGAAGGCTCGATCATCGGCGCCGGCGCGGTGGGCACTGAAGGCAAGGTCGTCCCGCCGGGCTCGGTGGTCCTCGGCGTGCCGGGCAAGGTCGTCAAGACAGTCAGCCCAGAGCAGCGCGAGCACATCAGGGAGAATGCACGTGTCTATGTCGACCTTGCCGGGAGGTACAGGCGTGGCTGACGTGGTCGTCGTCGGCGGCGGGATCACCGGGATCCAGGCCGCCCTCGATCTTGCGAACCACGGGGTGAAGGTCCACCTCGTCGAGCGCGAACCGACGATCGGCGGGCATATGGCCATGCTCGATAAGACCTTCCCGACGAACGACTGCTCGATGTGCATCCTCTCCCCAAAGATGGTCGACGTCGAGCGCCACCCGCTCGTCACTCTGCATACTTGCACTGAGGTCGTCGGGGTCGAGGGCGAGGTTGGGGACTTCACGGTCCGTCTCCTCCGCCACCCGCGCTATATCGACGAGAAGGAGTGTAACGGCTGCGGCGACTGCACCGAGGTCTGCCCGGTCGAGGTCTACAACCGGTTCGACGCCGGGATCGGGGTGCGCAAGGCGGTATACAAACCGATGCCCCAGGCCGTGCCGAACATCACGGTGAGGGACGCCGAGCACTGCATCGACTGCGGGCTCTGTTACGAGGCCTGCGGCAAGGACGCCGTGCTCAGGGACGACGAGGACCACGAGGAAGAACTTGAGGTCCATGCCGCCGCGGTGGTAATCACCACGGGTTACGCCACCTTCGACCCTTCGCGCAAGCCCAATCTCCGTTATCTCCAACTCCCTGACGTCGTGACCAACCTCGAGTTCGAGCGGATGATCAACGCGAGCGGCCCGACGAAGGGCGAACTCCGCCGGCTCTCGAACGGGGCGGTGCCGGAGAGCATCGCCTTCCTCCAGTGCGTGGGGTCGCGGGACATGCAGATCGACCGTCCGTACTGCTCCTGCGTCTGCTGTATGGCAGCGGTCAAGAACGCCATCCTGATCAAGGAGCACCACCCGAAGACCGAGGTGACCGTGCTGTACATGGACCTCAGGGCCTATGGGAAGGGCTACGAGGAATATTTCGAGCGGGCGAAGGCCATCGGGGTCAGGTTCCTGCGCGGGATGCCTGGCGAGATCGCCGCCAGGGACGGCGGGCTCGAGTTGATGGTCGAGGACACCGAGACCGAGGAGGTCGAGTACCTCCACCCCGACCTCGTCGTTCTCTCAGTCGGGATGCAGCCCTCGGCCGGGGCCGAGGAACTGGCCGAGCGGCTTGGGATCACCCTGGAGCCGACCGGGTTTGTGCATATCAAGGACGAGAAGATGAACACGGTCTCGACTCTCAGGCCCGGCATCTATGTGGCGGGGACAGCGGTCGCCCCGAAAGATATCCCTGACTGCGTGGCGATGGCCGGGGCGGCGGCGATGCGGGCCTACCAGGACACGCGCAAGGTGGGGGCGTGATCCCCCGGACCATCGCCCGCAAAGGGGAGGGAATCGTCTTCATCGACCAGACCCTCCTCCCAGAACGCCTGGAGATGGTGGAATGCACCGATCTCGAGCGTCTTGCGACGGCGATCCGCCGGCTCGAGGTCCGGGGGGCGCCGGCCCTCGGGATCGCCGGAGGCTATGGGGTCGCCATGGCCGCAATGCAGAGCGAGGCCACAGAGTTGGAAGGGTTCCTCGCCGAGGTCGTCAATGCCGCCGAGTTCCTGAGAGCGACGCGCCCGACTGCGGTGAACCTGGGCTGGGGGATCGACCGGGTGCTCGCCGCCGCCGGGGCAGCCGAATCGGTCGGAGCTGCAAAGGGGACTGCGGTCGCCGAGGCCGACCTGATCGCCGCCGAGGACGAGGCGACCTGTCGGGCGATCGGGAGCCATGGTGCGGCGCTCATCCCTGACGGCGCACGGGTGCTCACCCACTGCAATGCCGGGGCCCTGGCCTGCTCGGCCTGGGGGACGGCGCTCGGGGTCATCCGTTCAGCGGTCGAGGCCGGCAAGAAAGTCTCGGTCACGGCCTGCGAGACGCGGCCGCTCCTGCAGGGGGCGCGTCTCACCGCCTTCGAACTCGCGGAGGACGGGATCCCGGTGCGGGTGATCACCGACTCGACCGCGGCGTTCCTGATGCGAAAGGGAGAGATCGACTGCGTGATCGTGGGGGCCGACCGGATCACCCGCGACGCCGTCTTCAACAAGATCGGGACCTACATGCACGCGGTCTGCGCCCGCCACCACGGGATCCCCTTCTATGTAGCGGCGCCGCGCTCGACCTTTGACCCGGTGCTGAGTGAGGACAAGGTGGAGATCGAGGCGCGCGACGAGGAGGAGATCGCGGTCTTCAATGGCAGGCGGACGGTGCGGGAGGGTGTGCGGTGCACCAACTACGCCTTCGACGCCACGCCTCTCGACCTGGTGAGCGGGATCATCACCGAGGAGGGGGTCATCAGGCCGCCCTTCGATCCGATGCCCTGACCCGGAAATATTTAAATTCCCTATCCATATCTTATGTCAACCATGTTCCTCTCAAGCCCGCTCTGGACGCCGTTCATGACGCTTATCGGCGAGATCACAGTCCTTATTATCATCGGGATGTTCGTCGGGGCGGTCGTCGTCATGACCATCGCCACGCTCTCGGTCAGGAACGGGGAGTTCTATTTTCCGCGGTTGATGAAGAGCGGGATGGTCCTGCTTGAGGGGATGATCAAGGGGATATGCAAGTTCT
>JAQVHG010000256.1 GCA_028696365.1 Methanofollis sp. | reverse complement strand
TCGTCAAGGTCGTCTTCGAAGTCGAGGGTGCGCTCGAGTCACGTTCACACCTAGATTTAGTGAGGGGTATCTACAGAACTGAAACATTCGTGAATTTATTCGGGACGAGTTCAGCAGAATAAAAAGGGTCTGGAAAATATGCCGTGAGATTCTGTACGAGTCAGATCTTATCGGGTGATTCCTGGGATCGAGTGCCACCTTGTCAGTTGGAACGGTTGATATCGTTCGTCGAGAAAATGGCGATGAGAATCTAGGGGGTCGACCTGATCTATTCTGTGGGTAATGGCTCTGTAGAAACCCTCGCTAGTCGTGGAGAGAATGTGTGTCCCCCGCTTTCTCATCTCTTCGCCGGGGACTCTGCCCCCGGACCCCCAGGACCACGATAGGGTCGGGAAGGCAGAATCGACGACCTGAAGAGGGATTTCCCTCCTCGACCTGTCGTGCTCCTGGGGAGTTCAGGGGGCGGCCACGCCCCCCGCCAGAGAGAGTCATCAAGAGAATTTCTACAGGGCCGTTCTCGAGGGATTTTTTGGGACGTTTAGATTTTACGAGATCGAAATATTAAAAACAACGTATATCATGAGATCCATTAATCCTATGACGACCCACGAGAGGGGGGACAACCGCACTGAGGTGCATCAAGGACACATGGGGTCGGACAGACGAGGAGAGTGTTGTGATGGTCGGAGAACGAACAGGCGTCTGTGTCGTCGTGCTGCTCCTCCTGGTTTCTGGATCGTGCGGGTGTCTCCACGCAGAGAGCGGTCCCCCAGACCAGAATCATACTGACGAGGATGTCGCGTACCTTGAGGTGTGCGAAGACCTGCCAGCAGGGAAGTGGGACGCGACCAATGGTGCAGAGGTCTTTGGACATTACCAGAAGATGTACCAGATCGCCGAGGACCAGAAAGTGATCTATGAAGAGAGGATGGCGACGCTCGCCTTGATGCCGGTCTCAGAAGACCTGGAGAAGATCAAGGAGGAGTACCGCCTGGCAGACGAGTACGGTCTGCTCGCTTGCGAGTATGAGATGAAACGTGCCCTCGCTCTGATGGACGGGAACGCGACTGAGGAACAAGATCTCTGGGGACAGGAGGACCGTGCCATCGACGAGTCTCTGAAGCATCTGGCTCAGGCAAAAAAATTGTATCGTGAACAATACGGGGCTGAAGGATTCCTCGACGGGATCATGTCCGGGATCTTTTCGTGATCAGAGGGCAGACCGACATTTAGAAATAAAGAGATGGTCAGAAAGTGGAACAGAGACTAGATTCAGAGGTGGCAAGAAGGATGGATCTGTCATCACTTGAGATAACCAGGACAGATTTCTGTGATATCCGGGATTTTTTCAGATACCTGGAGATGAAAACTCCAAGTAGCCAGGGCTCTCGGAACATCCATATCGTCGCGACCATCTCTACGTTTCAGGGCATCGATGAGTTTATTCAGAGTCTGGAGTCGTTCCCGTTTACGGTTGAGAAGAGGTGGGGGAACCTCCTCCTCATCTCCAGGGTTTCAAATGCGAGGAGGGTTTCCTTTTTTGTATTCTATGATGACAGGGATCATGTCCCCTTGTTCATCACCGATGCAAAGAAGACCAACGAGATCCCTGAGACCCTCTTCAGGTATATCAATTCCTCCAAAGAGATCTCAAATGTCTGGATCGCTCCCAAAATCATGAAGGAGATCAAGGACGATCTGGTGGCTGAATACCAGGACCTGATCATCACTTATTTTTCCGCGAGGAGAGGGCCGAACACCGACATATCCTCAGAATATCGCCCAGATGTTGAACGAGGGATTCAATATCATGGGAATGACGGGAAACATACGCTGGAAGAGATGGAATATTACTATGGGGTGCTGCCAAAGATCCTTGAAATCCAACTTCCCAATGGGGTTGCGTTTAGAATCGACAATAAAGGTATTATCACTCTTCGACAGGGGCACTTTGAGGAGATCGTTACGATCATCGATCATGTCGTCGACAGACTCAAGAGGGTGAAGGACGTGATCGGGGCGTCGGGGTATTCGAGGTATCAGGTCGGAAAGAAAAAGCAGTTTTATAATATTATACAGACTCCATGGTCGATTTATTTGACTGGAGGGATGGAGGGCAACCATATCCCGGGTTTTTGTCGTGCCATGAAGAGTAACGAGTGGAACTTTACGATCTTCGACCCTGTCGTGCTTCAGGACTCTCTCTATTTCTCTGCACGGTTGATCGATGGATATTCAGGCTCGATGATCGATGTCTCGACGACAGGAGATGTGCTTGAGGTTTATCCTGTGGGAAAGACCGATATCGGTACGTCGATGAGATTTTTTGAATTTATCCTGGAAAATATAGATTATTCTGCGACGGTCGGGTGATAAGATCTCGGTCCCCCCAGGCCCTGAGAGATATGCGGAATTTTATCGACGCTCGCCATCAGGAGTACAGAAGGAACTAGAAGAACTGAAGCAGAAGTACCGGACCTATCTGAGACCTCATCAGCGCGAGAAGATCTGCACTATCCTTGAGTCAGACAAAAAGCATCATCTGCTGATGAAGTTATGCGCGAAATCGTTTGCTCAGACAGAACTTTCACAATCTTCTGGATATGAATTTTATTTTGCCGAGCCTTTTGTTGAGGTGGGATCAGAGAGAAAGGGGAATCATAGTTTTGATCTCTTATTCTATAATGAGCGCGAGAACCGGGCGCTCTTTCTTGAGTGCAAGGGTTCGTTTAATGAAGGCAAAAGGGTCTTGCAGGAGATGCAGAAGGCACGGCAGATGGTGCTGGAGAGGATCGACGATCTCTCTGAGGTGGTGGGATCTGATCTTGACCCAGGGAGGATCGAATGGGTTCTCTGTATCTATGACCGCGACTCCTCGAAGATCTTTGATTCACTCCGGGGTCAGGCGCAGAAAAAAACACCGAAATATGACGTTGACCTTGTGAAGGTGTGGATCTATCATCCGAAGTCTGAAGTGGTGCAGTTATATTATGGACATAGGCACGAGAATCAGGCGTTGACCGATCTGCTCCTGAAGGGGTTTGGAAAAGATCAGGTGAAGAAGCAGTTTGAACTCCCATATTGTATTACCACGCATCCGTTCAGGATCTTTCTCAGGGCGGTGGTCACCAAATGTTACGTGATGAACCTGTACAATCCTCTGGTCAAGGACCCAAAGGTCATTGCCATATGTGATATCTTTGAGGCCATGCTGAGGGACGTCTCCCTTGGGGTGTCAGATGAGAAGAAGAGGCAGATGATCTGTGAGAAGTTGGAGGCGGTGATTGAGTATGGGATACATTATCATCTTCTTGAGAGGGTCGGAGAGGGGCGTGTCCGTCTGATCTGCCGGGGTACCAGGATCAGTGCCGTCGTTGAAAATGTCCAGAACAAGTTCATAGAGGCATGGGTCGAAGAAAAAACTGAGATTGACGCAGAAAAATTGGCGCTGGAGCATTTTCTGAAGAATGGACTTGTGGACCAGAGGAGATTGTCGGAGTTCTAGGGTGCGGCGGTGCTCTGTGACCCCAACTCATGAGGAATTCTCGTGATGGATC
>JAQVHG010000255.1 GCA_028696365.1 Methanofollis sp. | reverse complement strand
GCGGAAGAAGCGGAGCACCCCGGTTGCCGGGATGCTTGCCTGGCAGTTCGACGAGCAGGTCGAGACCAAGGGGATGCAGGTGAAAGGCAAACCCTGGCGGCGTGCCGTCTTCAAGGGCAAGACCATCCTCTTCAACATCGATCCTGGGACCGGGCTGTACAAACCGACCTTCAACGGCTGGAAATTCCTCCACGGCTACCGCGTCGAGATCGACAACTTTGTCCCGCGCGGCGACGTCCTTGCCCCGGGCGTCACCGGTGCCGATCCCAGGATCCGTGCCGGCGACGAGGTGCTGGTCGTCGGGCCCTCGGCGATGGCGACCGGACGGGCGGCGATGGGCGCCGCCGAGATGGTCAAGGCACGCCGCGGCGTGGCTGTGAAGGTGCGTAAAGTAAAGTCATTGCAACACGAATCATGAAAGCACAGTGCACCATGCAACTGGAGTGGTAGAGTTTGTATCAGGTTGAGGAGGCTACGCAGCTCTCAGAGAATGTGTATCAGATCTGGGTACACGCGCCGCAGGTGGCGCGCCACGCCCGGGCCGGGCAGTTTCTGATCATCAGGGTCGACGAGACCGGCGAGCGGATCCCGCTCACTATCTCGGCGACGAAGGGTGACTCGGTCAGAGTCATCTATATGACGGTCGGCAAGACCACCGAACTGCTCGCGACCAAGAAAGAAGGAGACGTCCTTTCCGACGTCGTCGGTCCGCTCGGCACCCCGAGCGAGATCAAGAACTACGGTACCGTCGTCGTCATCGGCGGAGGCGTCGGGATCGCGAGCACCCCGATCATCGCCCGCGAGGCGAAGGAGGCCGGGAACCATGTCATCGGGATCATCGGGGCGAGGAACAAAGATCTCCTCATCCTCGAAGACGAGATGGAAGAGGTCTGTGACGAACTCTTCATCACGACCGACGACGGGAGCAAGGGCGTCCATGGGTTTGCGAGCACGGTCCTGGAAGATCTGCTCAAGGAGCGGAAGATCGACTGTGTCTGGATCGTCGGCCCGGCCATCATGATGAAGGTGACCTCACGGGTGACCATCCCGTACAAGGTCAAGACCTTCGTCTCTCTCAACCCGATCATGGTCGACGGGACAGGGATGTGCGGCTCGTGCCGGGTCACGGTCGGCGGCGAGACCAAGTTCGCCTGCGTCGACGGCCCTGAGTTCGACGCCCACCAGGTCGACTTTGACAGCCTGATGCAGAGGCAGCGGATGTACACCGACGAGGAGCAGGAGGCGCGTGAGCACTTCCACCACCATGACCATCATGGCGGATGCGGGTGCTGCGGGGGGAAGCACTGATGGCGAAAGAGGTGAAGGACTTCAAGGAGGTCAACAAGGGACTCACCGAGGAGAACGCCGTCCTTGAAGCCCTTCGGTGCATGAACTGCGTCATCCCGCACTGCGTGAAGGGGTGCCCGGTCGGGATCGATATCCCGGGCTTCATCCTGAAGGTGGCAGAGAAGGACTTCGAGGGCGCGGCGGCGGTCATCAAGGCCGACAACATGCTCCCGGCCATCTGCGGCCGGGTCTGCCCGCAGGAGTCCCAGTGCGAGGGCGAGTGTATCCTTGCAAAGAAAGAAAAGCCGGTGGCCATCGGGGCCCTGGAGCGCTATGTCGCCGACCGGGAACGTGAGCACGGCATGAAACTCCCCGAGGTCGCCGCACCGACCGGCAAGCATGTCGCGGTCGTGGGTTCTGGCCCGGCAGGACTGACTGCCGCGGCCGAACTGGCCCGTTTCGGACATAAGGTCACGGTCTTTGAGTCGCTCCACGAGGCCGGTGGCGTGCTCACCTACGGGATCCCTGAGTTCAGGCTCCCGAAAGCGATCGTGAAGGCCGAGATCGAGCAGGTGAAGGCCCTCGGTGTGGAGATCAGGCTCAACCATCTCGTCGGGCGGAGTGTCACGGTCGAGGAACTCCTCGGCTACGACGCTGTCTTCCTTGGGACCGGCGCGGGACTACCGTACTTTATGGGGATCGAAGGCGAGAACCTCAATGGGGTCTACTCGGCCAACGAGTTCCTGACCCGTGTCAACCTGATGCATGCCAACTGCTTCCCTGAATTCGACACCCCGGTCAAGCGCGGGTGCAAGGCCGTCGTGGTCGGCGGCGGGAATGTGGCGATGGACGCCGCACGCGTGGCCAGGCGGCTCGGTGCGGCGGTGACCCTGGTCTACCGGCGGCGCGAGGATGACCTCCCGGCCCGTGCGGTCGAGGTGAAGAACGCCCACGAAGAGGGCGTGGAGTTCCTCTGCTGCGCCAACCCGGTGCGGGTCGTCGGTGAGACGGCTGTCGAAGGCGTCGAGTGTGTCAGGATGGAGATGTGCGAGGCCGACGAGAGCGGGCGGCCAAAGCCGACCTGTATCGAGGGGAGCGAGTTCACCCTCGAGGCCGACGTCTTCATCGAGGCCATCGGGCAGGGGCCAAACCCGCTCCTGGTCTCGATGATCCCGGGGCTCGAGCGCGAACGCCGGGGTAACCTCGTCGTGGACGAAGATGGGCAAACGACGGTGGCGCGGGTCTATGCCGCCGGCGACGCCGCGACCGGTGCGGCCACGGTCATCTGGGCGATGGGCTCGGCAAAGTCGGCTGCAGCGGCGATCGATAAGGCACTGAAAGAGGAGTAAAAAGAAGATGATCGAAGGGCGGTATCTAGAGGAGCGGAGGACTCTCCTCCGCCTTGCTGGCGTCGAGGACAGGGAGGTGCTGGACATCGGAGCCGGCCCTCTCACCCTCATCGCCGCCAGCGAGTATGACTGTTTTGTCACGAGCATCGACATCAACACCGTGCGGTTGAAGGAGACCGAGCGGCTCGCGGGAGAGGAGGGGATCGCGGAGAAGATCTATTTCGAGGAGGCCGACGCCGCCGATCTTCCGTACGGAAACGAGGCCTTTGATATCGGGATCTGTTTCGGGGCGCTCCACCACATGGACCCAGAGACAAGGCGCAGCGTCCTCTCTGAACTGGCACGGGTCTCGTACGAGAAGTTCATCGTCGCAGAGTTCAATGAGGCGGGGTTTAACGAACTCCATGCCGACGACCCCGACCTCGCGCCTGTCGACCTCGCCTGGCTGGAAGAGGAACTCAAGGCCTTCGGCCGCCCTGTCGTTCATCCTCTTGAGAAACTCAGTATCTTTGTCGTGGAAAAGAGGGACTGAACTCTTTTTTTGGGTCCTGGAGGGTCTGTAAAATCCTCTTAATGACTCTCTGTGGCGGGTGGGTGGTCGCTCCCGCGTAACTCTCCACCACGCACAATAAGGGCGAGGACTACAATATCCTCTTCGGCTCTGTAGAAACCCTCTTAATGAATCTCTCTGTCGGGGGGGCTTGCCGCCCCCCGGACCCCCCGCATTGCGTCACGATAGGTCGTGGACGAAAATCCCTCTTCATGGATTTCGAAAATGCCTTCCCGACCCTATCTTCATCCCGGGGGGTCTGGGGGCAGAGCCCCCAGCACGGAGATGTGGGAAGGAGGGTGACACACCTTCTCCCCACACAGTATGTGAGAGTTTCTACAAAACCTCCCCTTCATATTTTTCCATTGTGTCTTCCAGGTCCTA
>JAQVHG010000254.1 GCA_028696365.1 Methanofollis sp. | reverse complement strand
TCTTTGGGGCGCCGTTCTTCATTTACCTCTTACGGAGCAGGACACGGACATGACAGCAGAGATGATCAGGGCAGAAGACCTCGACGTAAGGTATGGCGACGCTCAGGTGCTGGACGCGGTCTCGCTGGCCGTGAACGAGGGTACGTTCATCGGTATCCTGGGGCCGAACGGGTGCGGGAAGACCACGCTCATCCGCACGATATCAAGGATCATCGATCCGACGGCCGGCGCCGTCTATGTCGACGGTAAGGATATTGGGGAGTACTCCCCGCGTGAACTGGCCACCCGACTCGGCGCCGTCCCCCAGGAGACCACGATCTCCTTCAGGTTCACGGTCGAGGAGATCGTGCAGATGGGGCGCCACCCCTACCTCGGGCGGCTCTCGTCGATGAAAGAGGCCGACTACACGATCTGCCGCAAGGCGATGGACCTGACCAGCACTGTCCACCTGGCTGACCGCCTCATCACCGAGATCAGTGGGGGCGAACGGCAACGGGTGCTCATTGCCCGCGCCCTTGCCCAGCAACCAAAAGCCCTCCTCCTCGACGAACCGACCTCTCACCTTGATATCAACCATCAGATCGAGGTGCTCTCGATCATCAGAGGACTCACCCCAGAGGTGACGGTGGTCGCGGTCTTCCATGACCTCAACCTCGCCGCTTACTTCTGCGACCGTCTCATCCTCATGGAGAAAGCAAAGATCGTCGCCGTCGGGACGCCTGAAGAAGTGCTCACCGACGCTCACATCAGGCAGGTCTTCGGCGTCCCGATGATGGTCAGGACCCACCCACTCACAGGGAGGCCGTACCTGGTCCCGCGCTATGAACCGGCGCCTCCTGTCCCAGATCGTGCACCTCTGCGCGTCCATGTCGTCTGCGGGGGGGGCACCGGGGCCGAGACGATGTACGCCCTCTCTTCCCGGGGGTACCAGGTCACTGCCGGTGTCCTCTCTGCCAATGACTCTGACTGCACCACCGCCGAAGGGCTCGAGATCCAGGTCGTCAAAGAGCCGCCATTTGCGCCGGTCTCCGCACGCTCACGTACCGAATACGCTGCTCTCCTTGAAGAGGCCGACGCCGTGGTCATCACCGAGATGCCGGTCGGCCCTGGCAACATCGCAAATCTCAAGGTCCTGGAGCAGTCCCATGGTCCGAAAATATTTGTACTGGCACAGGACGGCACCCCTCTCTCGAGTCGTGACTATACTGGGGGCGAGGCGACCGCTCTCTTCTCGTCTTTGTGCCAGGGCGGTGCCGTCGCCGTGAGGGACATCCCGACTCTCCTCACCCGCCTTGCCAGTCTCAGGAGCGAGACTACACCATGAAGTCTCCAGGATGCTCCACCTACTGTCTTATGGACCGTCCGCTTGATGAGGCACTTGGCCTGCTCGCCGCCGAGACCAGGCTTGTCGAGGTGCTCTCCGACTCCCTCCATTCTCTCTTCTTCCACCAGGAAGTCTGTGACTCATTCGACCTCGCCTATACCGTCCATGCCCCGACCACCGACATCAACCTCGCCGCCCCAAACGAGACGATGCGCCGCGCCTCAGTCGAGGCGATCGCCGATCTTTCCAGGATCTGTGACGGGATCGGGGCTTGTCGGCTTGTCATCCATCCCGGCTTCTGTATGGAGCCCCATCTCTGGCAGGCTTCGGAGCAGGCCCTTCTTCGATCCCTCCACGACCTCGCCGCCCTCCAGGACAAGGTCTCGGTCGTCCTTGCGGTCGAGAACATGGGCTCATGGACCTGCTGCCACTTCAGAGACACCAGCCTTCTTCCGGTCCTTGACGACCTGGGGCTTGGGTTTACGCTTGACGTTGGGCACGCCGCCCTCACTGGAATGCTTGAGACATTCCTTGCAGAGGCGCACCCTGTCCATCTTCACCTCCACGATAACGACGGAAAGAACGATCTCCATGCCGCCTGCGGGAGCGGGTGCATCGATTTTTCGGCAGTGATGGCGGCGATCCCCCGGTCGGCGACGACCGTCGTCGAGGTGCATGACCCCGGGGCCGTGCGACCGAGTCTGGATTTTTTGCAGGGGAAAAGTGGGGAGTGAAGGAGATCCTTATCTCCCAACAGTCGGCCCTCTCCTTCTCCCAGACGCAAGACCGCATATGGAATTTCTGCGATACTTCCAGAAACGCGCCGACCCATCCATACTTTCATATTCGCAGACCTCTATTTTTCAGATACGGTGAACCCATGGACTTAGCCACCATCATTGTGATCGCAGTCATCGTGCTGATCATCCTCGCCCTCATCGGCTGGATCATCAGCATCTACAACCGGTTCATGAACCTGAAAAACTCGGGCGAGGCCACCCTCGGCCAGATCCGTGTCGCCATGAAGAAGCGTCTCGACCAGATCGAGCAGCTCCTCGGATCTGTCAAGAGTTATGCTACCTTCGAGAAGGAGACCCTCACCAAGGTCACCGAGATGCGGGCCGGCGTCGGGAAGGCCGATCCCGGCGACCTCAACGAGGTCGAGCGGCAGTCGCGCTCGATCATCGGTCGGCTCTTCGCGGTCGCCGAGGCCTACCCAGACCTCAAGACGCAGACGACGGTCTCTGAACTGATGGCGTCCATCAGACAGATCGAGGACGAGATCGCCCGTCAGCGCTACACCTACAACAACATCGCCCAGCAGCTCAACACCATGACCGAGACGATCCCCTCCAACATCGTCGCCTCCATGGCCCACATCCAGAGACTCGACTACCTCGAGTTCGAGGAAGAGATCGAGCAGGCGCCAAAGATCGAGTTCTGAGGTGGACGTGGTGAGTGAAAACCGGAAGATCGCCACTCTCCTCATCGTCACCCTTTTTCTCGGCGTTGCGGCCCTCGGCCTCAGCGCTGCCATGCCCTTCCTTACCGAGGGCGACCTGGTCGTCGACGATTACCAGGCGGCCCTGTACGAGAACGGGACCTTCGTCGAACGCTACACCTATGACGTCGCGCTCTCGAACGAGTACAGGATGCTCTTCCGCTTCTTCGACGACCGCCTCACCTTTGTCGATGCGTCAAGTCCGCACGTGAAGTTCGAGGAGATGAAAGTACCAGAGGGAGTGATAGGATACGTGAAGGATGCCTCAGGTGAGGTCAGGACCTACCCAGCCGCGACCGAGGCGGAGACAGAGTTCATCAGGAGCATGGCCTATCCCAACGAGGTCGGGCTCTACAACCCTGGATATTTCGACGCAGGGACATATGTCGTCGAGTACCGTTCGGTCATGCGCCCGCCGGTGGAGTACGACGACGAGGTGGCCCATGTCAACCTCAAACTCGTCCGCGAGCATATCCCATATCGCCACCTCACCCTCACCCTCCCTGACTGGGAGGGGATCGAGACGATCTATGCCTATCCGCCAGGGCTCTCGGTCGATCGGCAGGACGGGACGGTGACGGTCACAGGACGTGCCGCCGCAAACGATCCCGTGGCAGTCGAACTTCTCATGCCCCTCTCCTACCTGGACCAGACGAGCGGATTCCCCCACCAGGTCGACAACCTGAGACAGAAGACCGAAGAAGGCGCCTTCTGGTATAACCTCCCGTACCATGCGGCATCGGTC
>JAQVHG010000253.1 GCA_028696365.1 Methanofollis sp. | reverse complement strand
TGGCGATGGCGTCTGGGGGGTTGATGACCAGGTTGTCAAGAGAGAGGACGTCCAGGCACTCGAACTGGTGAATATCCTGCTTCATCCCGCAGACCCAGATCAGGTCGCCGCTGACGTCTGCGGCGAGGGGGTCGATGGCATCCAGGTCGAGGACCGAAAAATCGGCCCCCATCTGCCTGAGGGCTGCGGTCACCATAGCAGTCGAGTTGTCGTCGGGGGTGTCGGTCGGTTTTGGTACGATGTGGATCATGCTCACTCACGCTCTCAGGTCGCCGGCGCTGGGAGCCGGACTGTGATGTACCAATACTCAGCCGGTGGAAGGGATGAACATATCTATTCAGCCCCCGACACCCTCAGATCTCACCAAGCCCTGCCTCGACCTTCTCAAGGAGCGTCTCGACGGCGCGAACTTTTCCGAGCGCCTCAGGATTCTGGCCCGCGTCCAGGTTCAGGGCCGCTTCGTCACAGAGAATCTCAATCCTCCTGAGTAACCGTTCAGGCCTGGCAACATCCTCGCCGCGGTCTTTCAACTGCTTCACCTCGTCCCTGACCGAGAGGATCTCACTCCCGGTGTCCTGGAGGTGCCGTCTCAGTTCCCCTGCCATACCTGTACCCTCAAGGAGACGTCCTTCTTCCTCCCCCTCGGTCATGGCCCTGAGTTCGTCGTCGATATCGATGAGTGCAAGGGTGAGATGATGAACAAGCGGACCCGTATTCATCTCTTCGTCAGGGTTCTCGGGCATGTAGACAATCTGCAGGTCAGGCCCTGTTCTTCTCACCTCTATAGCCCCGTATTCTCCCATCCAGGCAGTCTGGATCAACGTCCACCCGGCAGAGTCGTCTGGCACAACTTCAGCCCCACTCTCTCTCAGGACCTCGACCAGACGGTCAAGAAAGAGGTGATGAACTGTGGTCAGGCCATGGGCATAATACGTGTATGGCATGCATACCCCATCCGTTCAACCGCGTCTGTTCATATAAGCGTTCTGATCCTGGCTTCCGGATCCAGGTGTCTCTTGCCTAGCCGATCGAAGGTCTGTCTCTCTCACGGTATCGACCTTGCGATATCCCTGTAGGATCGCATCTGAATTTGATTTTGTCCATTTTGATCCCTGCCACCGGCTCACCTCTCTCCTCTCACCGGCAAGGATTAGTACCGGAAGCGCGGTATCTCGGCCATGCAATATTATCCAGAGCGGGTGCTCCTCCCCCCGCTCACCACCATCAACCAGGCGATCGAGAGAGCCTTCAGGGAACACGGGGAAGGAAGAGTGCAGATGCCGGCGAAAGTCTATGTGTACTTTGAGAAAGGGGACTTCAGGACCATGCCTGCGTACCTCCCCGCCCTCGGCATCGCCGGCGTTAAGATCGTCAATGTCCACCCTGAGAACCCAAAGATCGATCTCCCGACGGTGATGGCCCTCACCGTCATCCTCGATCCTGAGACCGGGATGCCCGAGGCGGTTCTGAACGCCACGCTTCTCACCGACCTGCGGACCGGGGCGGCCGGAGCAGTCGCGGCAAAATATCTTATCCCAAAGAGGGCAGTGACGCTCGGCGTCATCGGGAGCGGTCGGCAGGCCGTTGCTCAGGTGAATGCCATCGCCGAGATCCTGGAGATCGAGGAGATGCGGGTCTGGAGCAGGACGCCAGCGAATGCCGATCGGTTCGGTACCCTCTTCGATACTATCTCCTGCACCCAGGCATCGATCGAGCGCACCTGCGACGCCGACCTTCTCGTCACCACCACGCCGTCACGCAGGCCCCTTGTCCGCGCCGAATGGGTCCACGAGGGGACGCACATCAATGCCATCGGGGCCGACGCTCCAGGAAAAGAGGAACTCGACCCCGCACTCCTCACTCGCGCCCGCGTCTTTGTCGACGACATGGAGCAGGCCGTCCACTCAGGTGAGGTGAACGTCCCCATCTCGGCTGGGTTCTATACTGCTGACGAGATTGCAGGCACCCTGGGGGAGGTGGTGTGCGGGAGAAAGAGGCGGAAGACTAGGGAGGAGGTCACAGTCTTTGACTCCACAGGGCTTGCGGTCCAGGATCTGGCGATCGCCGCCCTTGTCATGGAGGCGGGTGAAGGGACTGAACTGAAGTTTCCGTGAATGGAAATTCAGGGTTTTTAGGGTTCTGTAGAAACCCTTACCTCTTGTATGGAGGAGACGTGTGTCCCCCGCCTTCCTACCCCTTTGGCCGGGGGCTCTGCCCCCGAACCCCCGGGACCACGATAGGGTCGGGAAGGCATCATGGATAACTGTGACGAGAGTGCTGCCGTCCTCGACCGATCGTGTGGCGGGAGGCCCGGGGGGCGGCCAAGCTCCCCGCCAGAGAATTTCATCCTGGGTATTTCTACAGAGCCTTTTGTAGAGATCATCACCACTTCTCGGTGCAAACGTGATTCAACCGCCTTCCTCTATCTTCTCGCCGGGGGCGAGTGCCGCCCAGACCACCGGGATGAGGATTGGGCCGGGAAGGCACATTCAAATTCCCAGGAGAGAGATTGCCGTCCTCGACCTATCGTGGCGTGGGGGGTTTAGGGGGCAGCAAGCCCCCCGCCAGAGAGAGAGATCCAGAGAATTTCTACAAAACTGAAAAAAAGGATAAGATATTCTCTGCCTGCCCCTACTCCTCTTTCTCAGGAGGCTGTGCGAACTTCTTCCAGACCTTTTCACGATAGACCGGGCCGGAGTTGTAGGTGCAGAACGGGATCAACCTGCCGTCAGGCGTCGTATAGTGAATACAGCAGCGCTGCACCCGCTCAAGATCATAGTTGAAGTTGTCCATGAAGTGCATCGTACCGATGAAGATCGCGTTCCAGTGGAAGTCCCGAAGGGCATCGAAGTTCTGGAAGACTAGTGCCTGCCCGAGGAGTTTCCAGAGTTTTGTCCCATTGACCTCACCTTTCGAGGCCGAAGCGCTCATCTCTCTCACGCCCTCGATCAGGGACATGTACTTGTTGATCGTCCCGCCACTCTTCATCTTGACGGCCATTTTATCGATCGCCTCAAAGAACTCATCGACATCAACCATCTCATTGATCGGCGTGAGTTTGTCGCCCTCGACAAAGACATAGGTCGCTGCACCACAGTGCTGGTGGGTGGAGAACCGCACCTGCGGTTTGCCAGTATATGCCTCAACCAGGTCGGAGATCGGGATGACACATGGCACAGGGTAGAAATACTCCTTCTTAATCGCGCCATCTGTCTGCTCCTCGATACGGTCAGCAAGGTCTGGGATGGTCACCCGCTCCCGCCTGATATCGTCCTCGCTTGCCGCACCTGTAAATGCAACTGGCTGGAAGTTGACCCCGCGAACGACCTCCACGTTCTCGGCGGCATATCTCAGGATCGCTCCGATCTCGTGGTCGTTCCTGCCATTGATAATCGTGGGGACAAGCACGACCCCAAGCCCAATCTCCTTACAGTTCGCTACAGCCTTCAGGCTTGAAGGGAGGATCTGGTTTGTCTCCCTGGTGACCCCGTCGAAGTGGAGGTACACAGTGCTGAGACCGACATCTTTGAGCTCCTGCACATAGTCGATGTCCTTTGCCAGTTTGATCCCGTTGGTT
>JAQVHG010000023.1 GCA_028696365.1 Methanofollis sp. | reverse complement strand
CCTGAGGGTTTCTACAGATCCAAATAATTTTCACGAAGTCAATTTTCGAGGGAGCCCTCCGCGCGATCGATGGGAGAAGGCAGGTGAGTCGCGCTCACACCAAGGATATGTGAAGGGATCTACAGGATCAAGGATCAAAAATCATTTTTGTCCAGCATGCTAGAGGGGTGAGACCCCCTCCTGGCAGAGAAATCGTTCCTGAGGATTTTACTAGACCATCATAAGAGCAAGGAACCCGCGGCGCCGAGGAGGACAAGCCCGATCAGCGCGACATCCTCCCACCCGATCTGCTGCACCTGATAACAGGTCGGGTGTGCGGCGGCCCCAAAGCCCCGGCACTGCATCGCCTCAGAGACCTGGCGTGCCCTGGAGAGAACCGAGACAGTCGCCGGCACGGCGAGAGCCAGGATCTTGTGCCGGTTCTTGACGAGATTCCCTCTGTCGAACTCAAGGCCCCTGGAACGCTGGGCATCCATGATATTCCCGATATCCTCGGTAAGGGCCGAGACTGACCTGAGGGCATACCCAAGGGAGAAGGCTAGGGTGTTTGGGAGACCAGAGGCCCGCATGCTCCTGACAAAGTCGGAGAAGGCGGTCGTCATAATGAAAAGAAACGAGAACCCTCCGACCGAGAGGAGACGCAGACACATTGCCGTAGAGAAGAGGAGTCCGCCGGTGGAAAGGACCGGGTGGAAGATCCAGAACTCGGCCGAGAAGTAGGTCGTGCCCCAGGCGGCCCGTGGGAAGAAGGCGTCGATGATGAAGATACAGAGGAGGACTGGGATGAAAAGGCGCAGAGACCAGAGGAAGGGGCGGGTCAGGTGTGAGAGCGCGGTGATGACAAATACAGTCACGAAGACGAGGAGCAAGGGAAGGGCCTCTTCGGTCGCCATCGCCGCCATGCTGAGGATGACAAGGGTGACAAGTTTTGTCCTGGGTTCGAGGCGGTGGAGCCAGGTGTCCCCCTTGAGATAGTGTACACCTCGCTCCCGTTTCATCCTTGCACTCCTCCTGACGAAGGGACAACCCGCCCATCCTGCATCATGACCTGGCGCCCGCCGAGGAGCGCGGCAAACTCATGGTCATGGGTGGTGATGAGCACCGCCTTCCCTTCTTTTGCACAGCGGCGCAGCCCCTCCGCGAGTCCGGCCTTGCGGGCCGGGTCGAGGCCGAGCGTGGGTTCGTCGAGGACGAGCACCGGCGTCTCCATGGCAAGGATACCTGCAATGGCCACCCGCTGCTTCTCCCCGACTGAGAGGTTGAGAGGGGAGGCCAGGCGGCCGAGCCGGTCCAGACCCAGGGCGCCCATCACCCGCGTGGCTGTAGCCTCAATCTTCTCATGGGGAAAGCCGAGGTTCTCAGGTGCGAAGGCGATCTCGTCCCCGATTGTCTCTGCAAAGAGTTGGGTGTCGGCATGTTGCGCCAGGAACCCGACTGTCGAGGCGATCTCGGCCACCGACTTCCCCGCGATCGCTTCTCCCCTGATCTTGACTGTGCCCTGGTCGGGCGCGAGGAGTCCGTTGGCATGCCTGAGCAAGGTACTCTTCCCTGACCCGTTCGGGCCAGCGAGGACGACGACCTCCCCAGTGTGGACCGAGAGGGTGGCGCCGTTGAGGGCCGGGCGGGCGGCCCCTGGATAGGTATAGACGATCTCTTCAAAGGAGAGGATGGGCAGGCAGTCAGGGATCTCTACTCCAGTCCCGGCACTCTGGTCACGCACCTCTGCCTCCAGACCTGGCCTCGTCGGCGGCCCGTCATAAGAGATCGCACCATCCTGGATCGAGATGAGCCTGGAGCACACCCTGGAAAAATGATCGTACCGGTGTTCGGCGACGACGATCGTCAGCCCACTCTCCTGGTTCAGTCTCTTGAGGACCGAGACAAGGTGTCTGGCACCACTCTGATCGATCCCTGAGGTTGGTTCGTCCAGGAGGAGTATCCTGGGATGCATTGCGACGACCGAGGCGATGGCGACTCGTTGTCGCTCTCCCCAGGAGAGTGCGTTCACCTCCCGCTTCAGGAGATGCATGATCCCGACTGCTGCGGCCGCCTCCTCGATTCGGCTCCTCATCTGTGCAGGATCCATACCGAGTTGTTCGAGCCCGAAGGCGATCTCGCTCTCGACATCGCTGGAGAAAAGTTGGTGATCGGGGTCCTGGAAGACGGTGCCGACCTCACATGCAAGGTCGCAGACGCGAGTGGTGGCCGGGTCTTTCCCGCAGACCCGCACCTCCCCTGTAGCCTCGCCCTGGTCTCCGTGCTGGAAGAGTCCGTTGATGCACCTGAGAAGCGTGGACTTCCCCACCCCCGAGGGGCCGGTGAGGAGGACAAACTCCCCTGGTCTGATCGAGAGGTCGAGGTCTCTCAGGACTGTGCCTCGCTGGGGGTAGGTGCATGAGAGACCATGGATCTCGATGACAGGGTCAGGACGAGGAGGGCGCACTCGCGATCACTCCTGCTCTAATGAGACGGGCGATGACAAGGGCACCGATCACCCCCCCAATCCCACCGAAGACGAGATGGGTCACCGAGGCCACCCCAACCCCAAGGACGATGAAGGTGGCTGGGACGCCGAGGAGGAGATGGACGCTGTAGTTTACTGCCATCTTTGCAATACTTCCCGCGGCGCCGGCGATGAGGCCCACTGCAGGATGGTCCATCCTGAAGTTGAAGACTAGAGCGGTGGCGTCGATGACCAGGCCCATGGCAAGGTACTTGAAGACATCGAAGAGATGGAAGGCTTCGAGTCCGAAGAAAGAGGCGAGCAGTCCACAGATCAGCCCAATATATGTGGCGGCCCCGGGTCTCCGTACCACTCCGCACCCAACGAGGAATGGGATCACCACAAAAAGACTGGAGTGACCGGGTGAGTGAAGCGGGACTTTGATCAACACTTTTGAGACAAAGATGAGGGCGCCGCAGAGAGAGAGGACTGCGATCTCATAGGGGGAGAAGTAGGGTTCATTTCTAGTCATTATACCGCCTCTGTACTGGTCTGAAGTCTAAGTGAGAAGGAGTCAGGCTGGGGACGGTCCACAGCGATGAGGAGATACACGGCCCCGACACGGCTCCCCCCTGTGTGGGTGATATAGAAACGCCCTGTGGTCGGGGCGTCGATGGTGACCTGGCCCTTGCGCTCGGCAGGGTCGGTGGTGATATGAAGGGAGTCCTGCCCTACCTTATTCGGCGGGAACCAGAGGGAGACAGTCGAGGTGGGGATCTCGTCAGGTCCAAGGCCATGGACATTGGCAAGCCTCATCTCCACCCACTCACCTGTGTGCATGAGCGGGGAGGCCTGGGGCATCCCTCGGCCTGGCACGGCCGTCCCGGTGACCAGGAAGCCAGAAGATCCATAGCCCTCCTGCCTGCTGGTCCATGCCCTCCCGCTCCCGAATTTTTTGCCGTACAGGTAGAAGGCAGAGGTCCCTGAGAGGTCAGTGAAGGCGTAGTCGACGGCAACCGAGCGGGGGGTATACAGCGCAGGGTTTCCTCCCTGCGGGGTCTCATTCAACCTGACAAACATGAAGTACCACTCCCTCGTCTCGTCTGCGGCAGGGAGGGTGTTGAGAGAAAGAGGGGTGAGGTATGGGCGCCAGTCCTGTGGACCGTAGAGGAAATCTGCCCGCGAGAAGGTCATATCTGAACTGACTGGAGGCTCAAGGCCAGTCTCAGGACCGTAAAGCCCCTCGGCAGAGATCTGGACTGCCAGAGCCGCTGCTGCGATCGTGATGAGGAGCGCAAAGGCGGCGACGACTCTGGTACGAAATTCCATCTCAATCTCTCTTCACAGGGATGAGGTGCCCGTCCCGTTCATCGACGATGAGGACGATCCAACCGCCGATCGGGCAGGGCTTTACTGATTTTCCTTCAGGGGCCTCGATGATCCCCTCTGTGATCTGCCGGCCGTCGCGAGTGATGATCGCGTCGATCCCGGCCTCGAAAAGTTCGGCGGCGGTGCACAGGCCGGTGATATCCCTGATACGTCCAACCTGAAGGAACCGTCCGTCGTTCCCGGCACGGGCAAGCCCGATCCCTGCCATGGACCCGATGACCCCGTCCTCGGTCCCACCGAGTCCCTTGAGCATGATGTCAAGGTTCTGTGCAAGGTTTCGCGCCGTCTCTTGGGTGAGCACATTCGCCTTGGCGTCTTTTCCGAAGGCGATGAGGGCCGGTGTCACCTGGTTAGCAGAGGCGACGGCAAGTCCAGGGTCGCTGCCCTCGACAAAGTCACCGAGCATGCATTTCTCTGCGATCGCGAAGATCGCAGGGACGTCTTGTTTCTCGGCATACGGGAGGTGGATGACGGCGCAGGAGTTGTGAGAAGTGTAGGGGATCGCGTCGTCGACGAAGAGTTGGTGGCGTGTGACACCGTAGACATTATATTCTCTTGAGAGGGTCGCGGCAACCGCTCTGGCGAGCTTCCCAGTCCCGCGGGAGTTGAGGTTGTCGGTGTCGTCCATGGCTACGTAGACTGTCATAGTAATCTGGTGTACTTTTTCGCGTGGATGGATAATAAGGATGCAGGATTTAATCCCAGAATTCTCGATGAAATCATTTTGTTTTGGAAGTGTGGGAGAGGATGGATGTTCAATAGAGTCATTGAACTTCTCCATCATTTTTCGTGATGATCTCACTGATCGTTCTGACAATCGATATAAATTCAGTCTCTTCTGGAGACTTCCCGCCAAAAGAAACTCTGCTGCATCTTGAGAGTGCCTCTCTGACCGTTGCCGTTGTGGGATCGGCCTCAGGAAGGAGGGCGATCGTCTCTTCGTCGGTGAGTTCTGTGCCTGTGCCACAGGTCATGGAGACGTGCTCCCTGAGAGCACGCGCCGCGCCCCGGTAGGCCTGCACCTCCTCGCCAGCCTCATAGTCGGCCTCGGCTCTGGCAAGGAGGTCGAGAGGGGAGGGGCCAGGGGGCGGTGTGGGCTTCTCTTCTGGAGGGCAGGGAGGCGCGGTCTTCTCGTCCCGTCGCCTGGAGGCTGTGTAGGCCGCCACCAGCAGGAGGATGCATCCGGCCATCAGCCCGATGAGCGGGAGCCAGTTCATCTGCCAGTCGAGGGTAACTTCCCTGACCGCACCCCCAACCAGGGTGGCATGGATCTCTGCGGTCCCGTCGCCGTACGAGAAGGAATAACTCTGCTCCTCCTGAGTGAGGTTCATGACCGTCCTGCCGCGGACAAGTCCTTCGCCGGTCACCTGGCCGGCGTACTCCTGGAAGGTCTGGTTGCCTGCCACGAGGCCGGGGATCTGGAGAGGGGAGTCTGAGGTCAGGCAGGCATAGGCAAGGTCTTCGACCATCACGCCGTCGATCCTGGCCTCTTCACCTTCGCCCCGGAGGTAGGTGAGCGTGAACTCCCCACTCTCAGGCTCGGCCTCCTGTCCGGCCTGCTCAAATCCATCGATTTTCAACCGGTGGTCCAGGCGCAGGACCACTGGGTCTGCCATCACCCTCGCGATGAGGTCGTCCTGTGCCTCCCTGATCTGCTGGTCCTCCTCTGCCATTCCTGTCTTGAGGGCGTCGGCGTCCTGTGGTACTTGGCCGGCCTGGATCATCCGGTTGGTCGTTGAGGCAGTGTTCCGGCTGCCGCTGGTCCCTTCCTGCGACTGCGCCGCCGAGGTCTCGACCGAGGTCACCCTGGCTTCCTGCTCGGACTGTGTCTCTTCATCAGTGACCTCCTCAACAAAGCGGACAGTCACCCCTGAGAGGTGCGCCGCCTTCCCCTGGTAATCGAAGGTGATCGTGAGTCCGAAGGTCGCGGGGATCTCAGAGGTGCCAAGTGTAACGGCGAGGGTGTGCTCCCCGCTCCCGACCTTGATGCTCCGCACCTGGTTCCATCCGGCACCGACCGTACCATCGGTCGGGGTCAGCGCCACGGTGAGCGTACCAGGCACCTCGATCCCAAGGGAACTGGCGACTTCAAGCGTGATCTCCCCGGTCTCCCCGATCTGGAAGACGTAATCACTCTGTGGGGCTGAGAGCGTGACCTCCCCTGCCGCTCCCGGACTGCAGGCCACGACAGCAAAGAGGAGGAGGAATATGGCGAAGATGAACCGTCTGGTCATGGAAGGATCCGCCCCCTTCCATATCGCAACCCGCATTCGGCAAGGAGGGTGAGGAGGGCGGCAAGGAAGAACATCCCGGAGACGTCGGTCTCCTCAGGTTCCCGCTCGATCTCGTCAGGGAGGGCGGCATAGATCTCCTGGAGGGTGTCTCCGTCGACTGACCTGAAATATTTTCCACCAGTCGTGCTCGCCACCTCTCTGAGTGTTTTCTCGTCGAGGTGGGCATAGTGGGTGGAGCCGTCCTCTGTAGTCCCGAGGGCGACCGGTCCGGTGGACCCGAGGCCGACGGTGTAGACCTGCACCCCCCGTTCCATGGCAAACCCGGCGGCCTGCGTCGGGGAGATGATGCCAGCGTTGTTCATCCCGTCTGAGAGGAGGACCACGATCTTTTTCCGGTTTGGGATGGCGTCGGCCATGTCCACCGCGAGGGCGAGCCCGTCGCCGAGGGCGGTGGGGCCGTCTTTGAGTTTGATGGCCTGGAGTTTCCCGACGACGCGGTCATGATCTGGGGAGAGGTAGGCAGCGCTCATCGCACCGTTCTCGAAGGTGACGACCCCTGCGTAGTCCTCGCGCTCCAGTCCGTCGAGCAGTTTTTCTGCAGCCGACTTTGCAGAGGCGAGTCGATTCGGCGGGTAGTCGGTCGCCGCCATGCTCCCAGAGGTATCGATCGCAAGCACCACCGAGACCCCTTCATGCATCCCTTCCAGCGGCATGTGGGGGCCGGCGAGGCCGGTGATCAGGAGGCCGATGGCGAGGAGGGTGAGGAGGAAGAGAACCCGCGGTCGCCTGAAGGGTTTTTTCTCCCCAACCGCCTCCTTGAAGATGGACACCCCTGAGAAGAGGAGCGCCTCTTTTTTTCGGTTTTTCTCCGCCCTGAGGTAGAGGAGGTACAGGACCGGCAGGCCGAGGAGGGCGAGGAGCCAGAGAGGATGAGAAAAACCTGCCATTCAGCGCCACCCCCGCGCGCTCATCAACGCCTCCTCGAGGTCGTCCCCTGCTGTAAGGGAGACCAGTGGGGTCATGCACTCGCCGGCGGCCAGGGCCAGGTCGCGCGTGCGTCCGGCCGCGACTTCGCGGAAACGCTGCCTGAAGGCCGGGTCTGAGGTGTCGACGATCACCTGCTCCCCGCTCTCTGCATCTTCGAGGGAGATGAGGCCGAGGTCGGGAAGATCCTGTTCATTGGAATCGGTGACGCTGAGGAGCACCACCCTGTGCCTCCCCCTGAGCGCCTTCAGGGCCTTCATGAAGGGGGGGGAGGCAAAGTCAGAGATGATGAGGACGGTGCTCAGAGGAGGAAGGGACGGGGCAAGGGCGCCGAGCGCGGCCTGGAGGTCGGTCCTGCCGGAGAAGGGCATCCGCGCAAGCAGGGCCGAGAGGAGGACGGCCACGTGTCGCCGTCCCCGCCGTGCAGGGATGAGAGTTTCCATCTGGTCAGAGAAGAGGCAGAGCCCCACGCGGTCGCCGCACGACTCGGCGCCGAGGACGAGGGCCACCGTTGCATCGATGATCGTCCGATCTTTCTGCCCGGCGCCGGCATATCCTCCAGAAGCCGAGCAGTCGATGGCGATGTAGAGGTTCATCTCCCGGTCTTCGGTGAAGACCCTCACATAAGGGACCGCCCGTCGTGCGGTGACTTTCCAGTCGATGGCGCGGACATCGTCGCCTGGGACATAGCCCCTGATCCCGGCAAACTCAATCCCCTGCCCGATGAGAGGGGAGCGGTGCCCGCCTGCGAAGGTGCCGCCGGCCTGGAGGAGGGCCATCAGCGGCACCGGCCTCACCCGTGCAATGAGGTCGGCGACTGTCTCCATCATGGCACCTCGACGACACCGAGCACCTCGTCGATGATCGCATCGCTCCTGATCCCGCAGGCGTCTGCGGTGTAGGTGAGGAGGATGCGGTGGCGCAGGGCATTGTGGGCGACGGCCTTGATGTCGTGGGGGACGATGTAGGTGCGTCCCTCCAGGAGGGCGCGGGCCTTGGCCCCCAGGATCAGTGAGAGGGTGGCACGCGGTGAGGCGCCCCATTCGATGTACTCCCCGGTCTTGAGGGCGTACTCGTCGGGGTGCCTGGTGGCGTCCACGATCCTAGCTGCGTACTCCCGCACCGCCTGGTCGGCGCGGACGGCGCGCGCGGTGGCCTGGATCGTCTTGAGTTCTGGGACGCTGAGGACGCAGGCAGGGGTGACCTCGGTCCTGGCGGCAAACCGGTCGAGGATCTCGACTTCGTCGTCCACTCGTGGATAGTCCATGATGAGTTTGAAGAGGAAGCGGTCGGTCTGGGCCTCAGGGAGCGGGTAGGTCCCTTCAGACTCGATCGGGTTCTGGGTGGCAAGCACGAAGAACGGGTCGGGGAGTGCGCAGGTTTCGCCCTGGATGGTGACCTGCCGCTCCTGCATCGCCTCGAGGAGGGCCGACTGGACCTTCGGCGGGGCGCGGTTGATCTCGTCTGCCAGCACGATGTGGTGGAAGACCGGGCCCTTCACCAGGGAGAAGGTGTTGTCGTGCTGGTGGTAGACGGTCGTGCCGGTGATGTCTGAGGGGAGTAGGTCGGGGGTGAACTGGATGCGCGCAAAGGAGCAGGCAGTGCATGCGGCGAGCGTCCTGACGGTGAGGGTCTTTGCAAGGCCGGGCACCCCTTCGAGGAGGACGTTGCCCCCCGCAACGAGGGCGATGAGGAGGTCTCTGATCGTTTCCTCCTGCCCGACGATCACCCGTTGCATCTCCTCTTTTACCTGTATAAGAGCGGTTCTGCACTCCTGTATCTGGGCGGTTCCTTCTTCTGTCGGTATTATGTTATTCTGCACAGGACCACAGCCTTAGTGTCATATCTTTTGGTATGGGGGGATATTATCATGTTGATCTGTCGCCGTGGTTAACTGCAGTAGATTAACTCGTGTCATCTAAGGAGTGCTATCGACGCGATGTGTACGTATTTGCCATATCAGAGCGATAATGATGGAGTTTCCCCAGGCACAGGAACAAAGCGAAAACTATATTTGATTCCTCATCATCAATCATAATTGTTTGATTGGCGCCAGAGGTCAATCAACATAATTTAACAGACAGGCAGACCACACACCTTTGAGGGGGAGATACTCACGGACAGGGGTCTGGGGGCAGACTTACACTCCATGAATCCTCGTGGCCAGGCGGAAATCGGGTATATATCCCTGGTTTCATGAAGACCATTGCACTGCTATCATCGTCCTGGCTGGTCTCAAGGTTTAGACCCTCCATTATCTGCTCCCGGGGGCAGCCACTGTTCTCTCCCCCTCCTGGGGAAATGGAACTCATCAGTATGAACGCCTAATTTTTCCGATCACTGCGCTGACTTTGGCGGCTCGGGTCTTCCTGGGACTTTCGTTTGTCGATATTGGAGTTATTTTATCCTTAATATGGCGTAAAAACCGTAGTATCCCCGAATTTAATAATATTAATCATTCATGCTTTACTTTTGGCATCAAATAACAAAGATTATTTGATCGACCCTTAAAAATTTTTAGGGCATATTCAGCCGTAATTGACATTATTGTTGCCTATTTCATCATTTTATCCAATATATGAGGCGATTTACTTGGTTGATCAACGAAAATACATGAGGCCAGTGGGGATGCTCATCGCTACAGCGATGCTCCTCCTTCTGATGACCCTTATGATCACACCGGCAGCGGCAGAACCACTGCCAGAACCAAACCATATCTTCATCAATGTGGCGAACGATGCCAGCGTGAGGTACGACCTTGATGGTGTGGTCTACGGCACCGAAGGGAACAATAACACCTACTACATCAAGGTAGATGGTGGAGGATTGAACGAACTCTGTCTCACCGCCGATCCCGCCGTCCCGACCGGACAGATAACGGTGTCCGATCAACAGTCAGGTACCTTTTATGTTGCATCTTCCAGTGGAAAGGGTTATTTTGATGACATTATCATGGCAATCGCCGTCAACGGTACGATCTCCGACGACTTTGCCGTCCATATCAAGTCGAGCGGCTACAACTGGACTCCATCAGATAATCCTTCCAACTACACCTATGTCACTGATGTCGTGGACGAGGTCTTCACCAAGGAGGACTTCGTCTATGGCCCCCAGGTTCAGAGACCGTGTCCGCCTCGGAAAGGGCTCCAGCCATTTGTCTACGGGCAGAACCTGAGCGATACGACGAACACCTTCCAGTTTATGTTCGTCGATCTCCATGCCGGACCCCTCCTTAATACCTTCCCCGGCATCAATGACGAGGGAAAAGGCGCGGTGAAGGTTGAGTACTCCTTTGAAAACCTTGAAACCGCGGCGGCCTTCAATGTCTATGGCTGGTGCCTTTACGCTCCCCAGGGTCAGGGGATATCATGGACGAATGATCTCATTGATCAAGCCAGAGGCGGTTCCAACGGCTATTCAGTTGTCGGCATCCCGCCGGTCCTCACGTCGATTTCTATCTCTCCGGGGACCGCTGAAGTAGAGGTGGGAGAGGCTCTGCAGTTTGCTGCAACCGCTCTCGACCAGAAAGACAGACCGATGGACAACGTGACTTTCTGGTGGACAAGTTCAGATGAAACTGTCGGCACGGTCAACGGGACTGGATACTTCACCGCTCTTTCAACGGGCACGACCACGATTACCGTGGCAAATGAAAGTATTGCAGGTGAGGCAACAGTCAATGTCACTGCAACGCCAAGCGGTCCGAAGCCCCTGCTCGACGCCTACCACATCTTCGTCAAGATGGCGAATGATGACGGTCCGAAGTACGATGATTTCGGAAATGGAACCTATTATGTCAAGTTCGAGGGTGGCGGCCTGAACGCCCTTCATATCACCACTGATCCAACGGACATAATAGGTCAGGTGACTGAGACTGCAAATCAGTCAGGAACATTTTATCTCAGTTACTACGGTGGCCGTGGTTATACCAACGACGCCATTCTAATGCTCGCTGTCAATGGCACGCTCCGCGAAGACTTCAAGGTCCATCTTAAATCGAGCGGCTATGTCTGGCCTGCGGCGGATGGGAAACCGACAGAGAGCAATATTCAGTATGAATATGGTGCTCTTGAGGAGACCTTTACCACAGACGACTTCATCTACGGCCCGCAGATCTGGAAACCCGCTGGGATTCGAAACTCCCCTCTGAATTACCCGATCTTCTATGGGCAGGACATGAATGACAAGGACAACACTTTCCATCTGATGTTCATCGACCTCAACGCGGGGCTGATAGGATCAACTTTCTTGCCAGACCTGAAAGACGGCGGGGCCGTAAGGGTTGAGTATTCATTTGAGAACCACGAAGACCTTGCTGCCTTCAATGTCTACGGATGGTGCTCGGCCTCCAATCAGGGAAGTGGCATCTCATGGAGCAACCGACTTACTGGTGCGAGGAGCAGCGGCATCACCGTAACCGGTGTACCCTCTGAGGTGACTGCCATTTCAGTCTTACCTGAGACCGTTGAGATCAAAGAGGGCGAAGGATTTCAATTAAATGCAACTGCTCTCGATCAGAGAGACCGCCAGATGACTGGTGTGGAGTTTGAATGGACGAGTTCAGACGGGACCGTCGGAATAGTTAATGAGACAGGCTACTTTACTGCTCTTTCAGCGGGCACGACTGCGATCACTGCTGCATATGGCGGGATAAGTGGCGAGTATACAGTCTCTGTAACTGTTCCACACGGGAAGCAGACTAAGAATGCATCTCTGGATCTGCCTAAGTGCAGCATTGTCATGGGTGACGACGGCAAAATGAAGATCCGCGTCAACGTGTCTGAGTCGGACACCAGTGTCTATGGCGATGTCATTGAGATCAGGAAGGATACCTACAGGCTCAATATCATTACAGAAAGTGACCCCTTGTTCGAGAACGGAACTCTGAATGGGGATCTATCTGGTATCATACTTAAGACAAGCCCTGTCAGGACCAGCTTTGAGGCCATAGGGACAGTTTCAGCTTCTATTGCAGCAAATCTGACTGGCCTTCCGGAAGACGCCGCACTTGAGACAACTGTCACCAGTGAGATCTTATCCGGAGCAGGCGATGCCTTCCAGGTCGCAGCCACCGACGACGGGCTGAAGGTGAACGCCGTCGCCTACACCATGAACATCGAGAAGACCAACCTCGCGAACGGTAAGGACATCGCCGACGCCACGATCCAGATGACCGTGAGCCCTGCGTGGGTCGAGGCACACGGCGGCGTCGACGCGGTGCGGATCATCAGGTCTGCCGAGGACGGCACCAAGGAAGTCTTGAAGGCGGTCAATGTTGGCACCGACGCCGACGGGAACATGGTCTTCGAGGCCTTCTCACCGAAGGGGCTCTCGATCTTCGGTCTGACCGCGGTATCCGCAACATCAAGTGGCGGAGATACGGTATCCTCACACTCGTCAGGTTCGTCGGGTGGCGGGAGTTCCAACGTCGCCGCGATCTCTGGCTCCATCCCTACCGGGGAGTCACACACCTTTGTGGTGGGCGAGACGGCGATCAACAGGATCACGGTCGAGGCCTATGACCAGATCGACGATCTTCTGGTGACGGTGCAGAAGGCGTCTCTCCCGAAGGACATCCCGGTGCCGAAGAGTCAGACCTATCAACTCATCGAGACCGACCTCTATCACACCGATGCTTCGGCCATCGGTATGGTGACCTTCGAGTTCGCGGTGCCGGTGGCCTGGCTCAAGGAGCACGATCTCTCCGACGACGACATTGTTCTCCTTAAGTATGAGAATGAGAGGTGGAAGCCACTCAAGACCACGTGCGTGAAGGAAGAGAACGGTCAGGTTCTGTACTCGGCCGAAGCCTCCGGGTTCTCATACTTTGCGATTGTCGCCGGTGAGGCGGCTTCCGCCGCCGGGCAGGTCGACGAGACTGAAGCGCCGACTCCGGTCGTCACTGGTACGCCTGCACCAATCGTTGAAGAGACGACTGCCCCAGTGACTACAGCACCGACGCAGAAGTCCCCGGTCCTGTGGTTCCTCTCGCTTGTTGCGATCGGTGCTCTCTTCCTCGTGAAGAGGGACTGAAATCATCCCATTTTTTTCTGTGCACCTGGAATGTGTTCAATACGTCTATTGAACCTTTGCAAAAAAACAAACTTCATCTGGGGACACGGAGATACAGGAGCATAATCCCAGACACTTTTCAATGGTGGGAATATGATGAATGATATCAGAAAAAAATTAGGAAGATCACTTCTTGTATTGACGGTGCTCGCCGTCTCCTTTCTCATCGCCTGCGTCGCCCCGGCCGCGGCCGAGGACGTGGGCGGGATCACGATGCCAGGCACCAGCAACTTTGACCTCCAACTCTCCGACGGGCTGACCAAGTTCTTCAAGTTCGAAGGTGGCGGACTCAACGCCCTCCACATCAGCACCGACCCTGAGAACGAGCCATTCGGACAGGTGACGACCACCGAAGAACAGTCAGGTGTCTTCTATCTCACCAACACCGGTGGGAGAGGATTCACCGACGACATGATCCTGATGGTCGCGGTCAACGGCACCATCCCCGACGATTTTGCCCTCCATATCAGGGCGAGCGGCTACCGTTGGCCCCCGACGACGGTCTTGAACATGCCCCCTGCAGCAGACGAGGTCGAGTATGTCGAAGGGTCGTACGAGGGGACAATCACGAAGGACGACATCGTATACAGCCCCCAGACCTGGAAACCCGCCGGGAACAACCAGCCCGGGGCGTACCCGATCTATTATGGCCAGGACGTCTCCGACGGTTCAAACCCCTTCCATCTCGTCTTCATCGATCTCAATGCAGGGACACTCGGTGGGAACTCCCGACTCAACGACCTGAGAGACAACGGTGCTGTCAAGGTGGAGTACGAGTTCGAGAACCTCCCCACCTATGCCGCCTTCAACTCTTATGGATGGTGCAACCAGTCCAACCAGGGCCTCGGGATCTCCTGGACGAACCGTGTCTCAGGCCCTGGAAGCAGTGGGTTTTCGGTTGTAGGGACGGCACCGTCGGGCACAGGCGATGTTTCGCCTGACGGAGGGAGCGACGGGACGGCAGATACATCAGGCCTTCTCGGAAAAGAGACGGCCGCTCCACCAGGCAACTATCTGCATGGCTCGGTCTCGCTCCTCCCGGTCACCGGGACCGGCGGAGTGCTGGGGGTAGGTGAGCGGGCGACCCTGACCTTCAACCCCGGGAATGAAACTGGTTTTGTCGAGAGCGCAGTCCTCTACCTCTTCGTGAGCGATGCAAAGGATAAAGAGGACGGCACCGGGGCCAAACCTGCTCTAACTGTCAGGATCGACGGGACGACGGTCACGCCAGATGAGTCCTTCACCGACCAGGCAGGGAAGAAGGACGCACCAATGGCAGCGACCTATCTCTACAATCTTGAAGAAATCACGCCAGGCGATACCTCTGTCACTGTCGAGAATGGTGATGGTATCTGCACCCTCGACGGGGGGGCGCTCCTGGTGGTGCGCGAGGACCTGACTCTCCCTGAGGTCACCTGGCAGGTCGTGGCCGGGTGCGATGCTGTGGCCATCGACGAGGAAGGTGGAGTCTTCGAGGACGACGCCGTGAGCCGGGCCATCTTCGACGATCCTCTCGACCTCGACCAGACGGCCGCCGCCCGTCTGCTTGTAGCAGGCACCGGACCGACTGCAACCCTCGGGTTCAATGACCGCGAGTGGACCGACGCCCTGCACGCCAACGGCAGGCTCTTAATGGCAGATCTCGATGTCCTCCCAGTGCTCTTCCCAAGGGAGAACATCGCCATGATGCGGGCAACGAAGGACGCCGCCACCGGCGGGGTGCTGGAGAGCAGGGTCGCGGTCCTGGTCACGACTGCTGGCACTCCCCCTGGCCGCAGTGACTCGGGTGCCCCATCCTCAGCCGCACCGATGACCAGGGCCTTCATCACCGACAACCCGGTTGTCAAGAAGGTCTCGGTGACCCTCCCGGAGCAGCGCTCCCCCATCCATGTCGAAGTGCATGACCAGGAGTCCGCCGGTGCGGTGCAGGCCCCTGATGCCCCGGTCTATCGCTATCTCGAAATCGGCCTGAATGGTGCAAGGGCCGACCCCACCGCGCTTACGGTCACGTTCAGGGTGCCCCTCTCCTGGATTGAGGACCATGGGCTTGAGGCCCGTGACGTCGTCCTGATGCGCCATGACGGCACTGCCTGGACCGCACTCGTCACCGATGCAGGAAGTGTGAGAGACGGGTACCAGGAGTTCTCGGCATCGTCAGATGATCTCTCACTCTTTGCCGTGGCCGGTGTGCCAGGCGCTGATGTACTGGTCGCGCAGGAAGGGGCCGCAGATAGAGCAGATGAAAACGACATCCCCCCTACCTCCCCACAGGAATCTTCGCCCTTGTGGGTGCTCTCTCTGGTCGCCGCCGGTGCGGCGATACTGATCAGGCAAAGAGCGTGAGATCTGAGTCAATAAGCGATATAAATATTTTTTTCTTTTAGATTCGTGTGATTTTTAGTTTTTTTAGAAAATTGCCAGCATTTGTGGATTCCCCAAATATCTCGTAAAACACGTTAAGTTAACATTTTGAATTTGGTAACCCTTTTTATGCCTCTGCTGGGAGATTTATTGTGTAAATCACTGGAATGGAGGCCCCCCCTCCTGATGATGAGGTGAGTACGTGAAGATGAAGAACAGATTTATAATCCTGGCACTTC
>JAQVHG010000252.1 GCA_028696365.1 Methanofollis sp. | reverse complement strand
CGACCTCTCAAAGCAGTACAACGCAGAGGTGGACAAGGCCCTCGATCTTGAGTATCGGTACAATCGCATGGCCGATAACTACAATGACCGTCTCTCGAAACTCAACTCCATCATCGACACCTACAATGCCAGATACGCAGAACGGCCGCTAAGCCTAGAGGAGAACCGGGATGCCGAGAGGATGGAAGGGAGGATCAATGAGCAGAGGGTCGAGGTGGCTGAGATGAAGGGAGAGGTCGAGCAACTCTCAAGGGAGTTCGATGCGGCCGAGAGGGGCATGGAGGAGATCCAGGTGCAGATGATGCGGTTGGTCGAGACGATCGAGTATCTATGAGGGCAAGAATGGTCGGCCGACACTTTCTGCATTTTCAGCAGGTTTACTGCGTGTTTTCAGCAGGTGCTGAAAAGATCAAAACGCGAGGAGAGGGGTTTGATCTCACTGTACTAGTACAGAGAGAGACGCGTCTCTCTCTATTAGTACTAAGTTACAGCAAAACACCCACCCGGTAGCCCGGGTCATCATGGGTCTGTGGGCGGGTGGGTGTGCGAAACCCGAAATGCTGAAAGCGATCGCGTGATCTATCCAGAATGGCGGCTGTGTCAGGATCAATCTATGCTACGGGCCCTGTTGGATGACAGCACGTTCCGAAAACTGCTGTAAACTACTGACAATGCTGAGAAGAGAGCGTCTGAGCGCGGGTGTGCCGTCCCAGTCTATCGCCATGCCGGGGGTATTCTCCGAATGAGGATGGAAAAACAGAGGGCCGAAGATAATGAGATTTAAACGTCGAACGCCTTCATTTATCCTCCTACTGAGGGTTCTTGAAAGTCTCTGGCTCTCTCATCCCCTCCATTTCCAGAATGAAGAGTGAGCCGAGAAGGCAGACTCAAGGTTTTTGGAGGGGATTGTGCGGCTCATTACTCATCTTCGTGTAGAGTGCGATTGATAACGAGTTTGAGAAAGCCGTCAGGCTTTCGTAGCCGACACCCCACTACAGAGAGCCGTCAAGAGCAGGTGGTCTTGATCTATACTCATCCTGCGGCGTGCCGTCTCAAGATACCTCCTCCTCCCAGACCGGCCGACGCCGTCTTTTCGCCTTCTTTGGAGGCTTCAGATACTCTGAAACTGGAGGACTGGTCATCATCCGCAGACCGCCGGCGGTGGAGAGGTTGCGCATCTCGCGCCGCACCTCGGCGAGGATCTCGTGGACGACGATCCGCTTCTTCTCCTCCCCTTCTTCCCTGACAAAGGAGAGGCGGTGGAGAGAATAGAGTCCGATGAGGAAGGCGAAGAAGAAGAAGAAGTCCCAGTGCTGGAAGTTGAGGGGACGGAGGATGAGGACGCCTGTGGGGTCGCTGAAGGTGATGGTGAGGGCGACCTCGCGCGAGGCGAAGTAGTCGACAAAGACCCCGCCGAGGACCGGGGCGATCCCGGCCGCAAGATAGGTGATGATGCTTGAGGCCATGAGATATGAGGTGGCATGCGCCTTGGGGGCGAGTTTGAGGCCGATGTAGTTGGTCGAGAGCGTAACCCCTGCAGTCGAGAGGCCGGTGAGGATGTGGATGGCGATGAGGATGGGTACAGTAAGGATGTAGGGGTCTGGAAGGGTGGTGAAGGTCCAGGCAAAGATTGCCAGGATAAAGATCGGGCCACTGATCTGAAGGACTGATTTGTGGCTGAAGAGGTCGGCGACCTCCCCCCAGACCCTGAAGAAGATGATGGAGACGATCTGGCTCATCACGGCAAAGGCGATCACCCAGGAGATGTCAAGCCCGATCCGCTGGAGCATGTAGACCGTGAAAAAGGGGGCGGCGAGGTTGACGGCGAAGTTCCATGAACCCAGAAATATCAGAAGGTTTTTGAAATTTTTGTCGGCAAAGGGTTCCTTCAAGACCTCACTGAAGTTGGGTTCCAGGTCTTCTCCGAGCGCCGGTTCAGGTGTCTTGGCAAGGAAGATTACACCGATCAGTCCGGCGATGCACCCGCCGAAGAAGAGCAAGGCGTAGGCCGTGACCTTGCCCCCCGGACCGACCCCCAGAAAGTCGACGAAGAGGGCGGCGGCGACCGAGAGTGGGACTGCGAGGGCGGTCGAAATACCCATCCGGCGTGAGAAGAATGCCCCGATCTTCTGCTGCGGGATGAGGTCGTGCATCCAGGAGTTCCAGGAGCAGTGGGAGATTGAGGAGATGGTCGAGTAACAGAGCATCGCCACGACCAGCACCCAGACTCCAGACCCTGTCCCGAAGAGGAAGGGGATGGCGGCGATGAGGAGCCAGACAAGCCTGGCGGCGGTCGAAGCGGTGACGGTGATGATCCGACGGTTCCGGAGTTTCCTGATGATATAGACCGACGGGACTTGGAGGAGTTCGGCAAGTGGGGGGATGGCGGCGAGGAGCCCGATGACAGTGTTGGATGCGCCCAGTTCCAGGGCGAAGGCGACGAGGAAGACCCCGCCGGTGAGGGTGACCATTGCCTGAGTAGCCAGGCCGTCCCAGAGGACCATGGAGAGACCTCGCTTTTTCTCGGCCTTACTCAATGCTGACTTGGGTTTGAGTTTTGAAAACACCGGTGCCCGCCCCCCACGGTTTCCCGTGGTAAGGTGCAGTGCTATGAAAAGGTTGCGAAGAGAGCACGACATCTAGGTCTGATGGGAGGGGGGTGAAGCATAGAGATTCCTGGCAGATCGCGAAGATTGTCTTTCTCTGGTATGGTCGTGAGGGGTTTGCTGGTGTGAAGGGGCGATACGACAGTTTTACGTACCCACAGTCGGGGTTCAAACTTGAGGGAGATCGTCTCCACCTCTCGAAGATTGGAGATGTAAGGATCGTCCTCCACCGTCCCATCGAAGAGACGATCAAGACGCTCACGATCCGACGGTCTTCGACCGGGAAATGGTGCGCCTGCTTCTCGGTCGAGTGTGATCTCATTCCTGAGCCGCAGAAAGAGATAGTAGTCGAGATCGATCTCGGGCTGGAGTCCTTTGCCACCCTCTCGACCGGCGAGAAGATCGAGGTTGCCAACAGACGGCTCAATTTTGCTCATCAGACCTCCCGGAAGGTGTTGGATCGGTTCGGTACGATTGTGTTCGAGGATCTGAATATCATAAAAATGGTTCTGTAGAAATCCTCTTGATGGATCTCTCGGTCGGGGGGCTTGGCCGCCCCTCGAACCCCCCGCAACACGATTGGTCGAGGACGGCAGCCCTCTCGTCACAGTTGCCCATGATGCCTTCCCGACCCAATCGCAATCCCGGGGTCCGGGCGGCACTCGCCCCCGGCCAAAGAGGTGGGAAGGCGGGTGACACACGTCTATCTCCCCCACGCAAGAGGTGGGGTTTTCTACAGAGCCGTAGTTTCGCACTTTGAATTTACGAGCGCAAAAGACCTCACGATGATTTTCCTTTGATATGCGTGCAGGGTTCATGCCTGGTTTGCACTTTCGCACCACCTTCGCACTTTGGTGGTGGAAAGATGGGATGAGGCAGGATGGCGACCGATCAGGATTTTCGCATCATGTAGAGTAGTACACGCGCGTATAAAGTGATCTTTGCACTGAAATAGAAGAACACAGAGCATGGTCGATGAGGACATGGCTGTGTTTCTCGGCAGGGTG
>JAQVHG010000251.1 GCA_028696365.1 Methanofollis sp. | reverse complement strand
CCTAAAAGCAACGCATGAAGACAGTCATGACAACGGTGTAAGGCCAGCCAAAATAGTAGACCATCAGCGGGATCAGGGGCAGTTTCACAGACCGGCAGTACAGAAAGGCGGCGGCTAGGCCCGGGCGCATCCCGTGCTCGCATAGGTCGGCAAGGAGCGGGAACCAGAGATAGATCGGACCGGTCGAGACGAGCCCGGCGGCGGTGGCGAACATCCATCCCCGCATCCCCGCCTCCCGACCCAGCGCTCTCGCCACCTGTCCTGGCTTGAGGAAGAGGTCGACGGCGAAGAGCAGGAGGAAGATCAGAGCGAGCGCCGGGATGACCTGGAGCCCGAGAGCCGCAGACTTTGCGAGCGACCTGGCGGCGAGGCCGGGCTCGAGGACGAAGACGAGGGCGTAGACGAGGAGCACGGCGCCAAGGAAGAGGGAGGGGTACGGCGAGACCCTTCCTTTCTGCCCGGGCTTCATGGGCCCCCTTCAAGGCCGGCGAGGACGAGGACGACGAGCATTGCCATCGCCACGGCGCAGAGGAAGCTGATCATGGTACGGCCCAGGGCGAACCGCCGGCCCATCACCGCCATCTCGGCCGGGAGGCTGACCAGCCCGACACTCACCCAGGCGACGATGAAGGCCGTCACCGCCGTCAGGCTCACGCCGACCTTGAGGAGTTCGCCGCCGATCACATAACTGGTGACCGGGCATGCCCCCACCTTTCCCCGGGGCAGACTGCGGCATATGAAGACCGACGCCCGCCCACTCTCAGGTGAACACCATGACCGTCGACCAGATCCCCATCGGGAGGTTCTCCAGGATCGTGTACCTCACGCAGAAGGCCCTCCGCCTCTATGACCGGAAGGGCCTGCTGGTGTCTGAAGCGAAAGACCCGATCACCGGCTACCGCAACTACACCATCAGGCAACTCGAGGCCGGGGTGCGGGTCAGGATCCTGGCGACCCTCGGTTTCTCGCTCGAAGAGATGAAGACCGTCCTCGATGGGGAGGCCGACGACCAGATGGTGGAGAGGCGCCTGGCCGAGGTGCGGCAGGAGATGGTGCGTCTCAAGAGTGTCGAGGAGGTCCTCTCTGCGAGGCCCTCCTTCGAGGAGTTGTATGCAATGTCGCTGTCAGAACCAGTCGTCAAGGCGATCCCCGCGGTGCGGGTGATCAGCACGCGGGAGAAAGGGAGTTATGAGGAGGTCTGTCACCGGGCCATCGAGGAGTTGATGGCCGCGGTGTATAGTTCGGAAAACCGGCAGAACGGCGTGCGGATCGTCGGGCCGGTGATGATGCTCTGCTATGACGAGGAGTATCGGGAGGAGGATGCCGACCTGGAACTCGCGGTCCCGGTGGCCGGCAGGGTCGGCGTCGGCGAGGGGAGGGAGGTGAAGGTCCTCCCGGCGGTGGAGGTGGTCTCGGTCCTGTACACCGGGCCCTATTACAATCTCACCTCTGCCTACAGGAGGATCCAGGAGTACGCCGCGGCCGCCGACCTCACTCTCCAGGGCCCGGATAGGGAACTCTTCTACAACAGCCCGCACGAGGTCGCTCCTGAGGAGTTGAGGACCGAGGTGCAGTACCCCATTCTCAGGACCGCCTGACCCTTCCGCCGAAGGGTTCATATGGCGTGCAGGTCTCTGGGGAAGCATGCAGGAGATCACCGGGGTGAGAAAACTGGCCAATGGAGTATTGGTCGAGTACAGCCAGGAGGGCGGGCGGAGGACGGCCGGGTTCACCTACCAGGAGATCATCGACATGCGGGTCAACGCCTTTGACCTCATCGAGAACCCGGACGACTATCTCATCGAACCCATGGCGAGACGTATCGAGGCGCGGCCTGACAAGTGCGAGCGTCATATTGTCAGGTAGGAGAAAACTCTTCTCTTCTTTTTTTCAAAGATCGATCCATGCACAAGGATCAGGTCACCCTCCGCCCGGCGCATCTGGCCGACGCGTGGGTGATCGCGGAGTACAATATCGCCATGGCCCTGGAGACCGAAGGAAAAGTCCTCGACCCGGAGACCGTCCGAAAAGGGGTCGCGGCCGTGCTCTCCGACCCGGCGAAGGGATTCTATCTCCTCGCCGAGTCGGGTGGGCAGGTCGTCGGGCAGGCGATGGTCACCTTTGAGTGGAGCGACTGGCGGGACGGGGTCTTCTGGTGGCTTGAGAGTGTCTATGTCCTCCCCGATTTCAGGCGGCGGGGGGTCTTTGCCTGTCTCTTTCGCGCCCTGGAGGCCGAGGGGCGGGCGCGGCCCGGCGTCGTGGGGCTGCGGCTGTATGTCGACCACGAGAACCTGGCGGCCCAGGAGACCTACCGTCACCTCGGGATGGCGGCGTCGAACTACGCCCTCTATGAACTGGAGTTTGGGGACTGACCCCACGCCTTGGGGCTCTTCGAAGACCCTACAAGTCATCTCATGTTCGCTCCACTCACACTTCGAACATCGGCTTTTTAGAAAACCTCACCCTTAGTACGAGTGTGATGGACTCGCCTTCCTATCTCTTTGGCTGGGGGCTCTGCCCCCAGACCTCCCGGGATAAAGATTGGTCCGGGAAGGCACAATCAATAACCATGAAGAGGGGATTACTGTCCCCAGTCTATCTTCGTGCGGGGGGTTTCGGGGGGCGGCACGCCCCCCAGTGGAGAATAGCGTTCAGAATTTCAGGAAGGAAGCACTTCGGTTCGAGGGGATGTTCACCTCAAGACAGTTTTGGGATATGCTCCATGAAAATGATCCAGACATTCAATTCTGGAGTTATGGATGAGAATTCGAAGATACAGATTACCCTCATAACTGATATGCGGAGAATAAAACTGTCCTCAAAATGATCAGGCTCTCTGCCTTCCCGCCACAATCGTCCCCCCACGACGAAGATAGGTGGGGGCGGCGATGGAACTCGATCCCCACCGATTCTCCTGTCTTGAAAAGAAAGGGAGCACGCGGAGATAAATTTTCAACCGCGTATGCTTGAACCCTGGGTTCATGCCCAATTCTACAGAGCCGGATTATCATCTCTTTCGGTTTACATGAATGTTTGAACTCACCAGATCTCACTGAGAGCGACACACAGAGTCTGGGAAAGTTCCTCTGAGTGAACAGCCACCCCAATCGTCGAATCTTCACCACCATCCGCATCCAGGACACTCAGGCCTGGCCGGCGCCTCGAACACCATGCTTTTATCTGGGGCGGACGATGATCTCTTTACCGAGGGACACATCCATGAGCGACGAAGTACGTGCTGAACTGAAGGGCAGGGTGCTCAGCCTGAAAGATCTGATCGAATACCAGGAAGGTACAGTGGCAAGCCGGATGATCGTCAACAGGCCGGTCGGGACGATCACGCTCTTCTCCTTCGACGCGGACGAAGGGCTTTCCGAGCACACGGCGCCGTACGACGCCGTGGTGACGGTCCTCGACGGGGAGTGCGAGGTCTGGCTCGCGGGGGAGACGCACCAGATGAAGGAGGGGGAGACGATCATCTTCCCGGCACACGCCCCTCACGCCCTCTCGGCGGTGACGCGCTTCAAGATGATGCTGACGATGTTCAGAGAGTGAGAGACATGCCTGACGAAGGAAAATACTGCACCATCCGTGGTGGAGCCGGCCCCGCAGGCCCTGGG
>JAQVHG010000250.1 GCA_028696365.1 Methanofollis sp. | reverse complement strand
ACTACCTCCGCTACTATCTCCTCTCGTACACCAACCACACCAAGGAACTGAACTTCTCGTGGAAGGTCTTCCAGGAGCGGGTGAACTCCGAGATCGTCAACACCCTGGGCAACTTCCTGTATCGCACGCTCCACTTTGCCCACAAGTTCTTCGGCGGGGTGCCGGCGGGGACGGCGGCGCCTGAGGTGACGGCCGAGATCGAGCGCTCGCTTGCGGCCGTCGAGGACGAGGTGCGGGAGTACGAGTTCAAGGGTGCGGTCGATGCCATGATGACCCTGGCCGCCTACGGGAACTCCCATATCCAGAAGCACGCCCCCTGGAAGTTGATCAAGGAGGACCGCGAGGCCGCCGCCCAGGTCATCGTCGACTGTCTCCAGGTGGCAAAGGCCCTCACCCTCCTGGTCGAACCGGTGCTGCCCGAGGCCGCCCAGCGTGCCTGGGAGATGTTCGGCCACGATGACGCAGTCTCGGCCCACCCGATCGACGAAGGGCTTGTGCCGGTAGAGGAGGGTCCGCTCCCCGCACCTTCGCCGCTCTTTGCCAAGATCGAAGACGACAAGGTTGCCGCCCTCGAAAAGATCCTCGAGGGTAGGGTTGAAGAAGCGAAGAAGAAGGAACTGAACGTTATGACAGAAGCAGATCAGATTTCTATTGACGACTTTGCAACGATGGACCTGCGGGTCGCCCGCGTCCTCGCCGCCGAGCAGGTGAAGGGGTCCAAGAAGCTCCTCAAGATCCAGCTTGACCTCGGCGATGAACAGCGCCAGGTGGTCTCAGGTATTGCACCGTTCTACAATCCCGAAGACCTCGTTGGGAAGAGCGTGGTGATGATCGCCAACCTCAAGCCCGCAAAGATCTTCGGGATCGAGAGTAATGGCATGATCCTTGCCGCCGGCGAGGAGGCCTCCCTCCTTACGACCGTCAGGGACGTCAAGCCGGGGACAAAGATCTGTTAAATTTTTAAATTTCTTTTTTTGGCTCTGTAGAATTCCTCTAGATGGAACTCTGTAGCGGGGGAGGGCACCTCTCTTCGTGATCGTTGGTTGTGCCTTCCCGACCCTATCTTCATCCCGGGGGTCTGGGGGGAGCGCCCCCGGCGAGAAGACGGAGGAAGGTGTGATGATCAGGTGTGCCGCCCTCAATCGCAGAATCTTCATCTCAATCTCGTGCTGGGGGGTTGCACCCCCCGGAACCCCCATGTTGAAGATAGGTGAGGGCGGCGATGGAACTCGATCACCACCGATTTTCCTGTCTTGAAAAGAGAGAGAGCATCAAGAAAACCTCTGCTTTTCGATCTGTGAGCGGGACGAAACTTGAATGTTAGGGGCTTTTGAAAAGCCCCGGCAAGAGACAATTGGGCAGGTGGGGATGTCACACCCGTGCGGGGAGAGGGGAGGGAGGAAGGGTGCATAGGTGAGCAACGAAGAGGGGAGCGTCTCTCCCTTTTTTGTGGGGAGGGCATGAGAGATCAGGAACGACTTCATGAACAGAGTCATCCAGAAAACTATTGAATCATCGCAAAATAAGACGGGCCTGGAGGGATTCGAACCCCCGGCGTCCGGGTTAGAAGCCCGGCGCTCTATCCTGGCTAAGCCACAGGCCCCGGCTGAGCCAATAACTATTGTTCTCCAAGATAATTAAATTTTTGAAAGGGGGAGGTCAGATCGCCCGGTAGTGGGAAGCCTTCACCACCTCGACAACGATCGGCTGACAGATCGGCCCGGTCCGCACCGTCTTCACCATCGAGTTTGCGCAGTAGCGCAGTTGGACCCGCGCCGTGAGCCGTTCCCGCTCCTCATAGTAGACCGGGTGGATGTAGTCGACCACGCGTTTCATACTGACGCTCACCGAGAGCACTCTCGCGATGATCCCGACATCGCCTGGAGAGAGGTCTTCGAGGTCGACATTGGTGAGAAAGAGGTAGGTGTCGGGCCCGGGCTCAAGTGAGGCGATCGAGATCACGTTGTGGGCGCTCTGGAGTTCGAGGGTTCGCGGCTTGCCCATCTTGAGTTCATTGAGTACGGCCCCTGAGATCCCTGTCAATGCGGTCATCTTCATCTCGATCACCCGTACATCGGAAGATACTCTTTCTTCTGTACCGGTTCGGTCCGCTGGACCTCTTCGGCGAGTTTGTGCATCGTAGCCTCGATATCAGCCGCCTGTTCAAGGAGCGGGTCGATATCGACGTCGAAGCCGTAGAGGGTGTTGAGGACGGTGAGGGTGGCCGCCGAGGACCTGGGGTCAGGGGTGTTGACGGTCTCGCCCAGGAACCCGAACCCCGGAATTTCCCTGATCTTACACTCTGTCAGGATGCTTCCTGCGATCCCCGAGATGCTCCCCATTGGGAGGACGATCGTATGGTCCTGAATGCGCTCAAGCATTGCTTTCTGGGTGGCAACCCCGAAGACCCGTTTCTCGGGTTCGTTCGTGACGATCCCGGCGATCGTGATGACCTCCTTGGGCTGGTACGGAGTGATCCAGTCCATGATCCCGTTGGCCACCTCATAGCAGATCATCGGATGGATGGGGATGTCCGCGACGATGGCCACGACATTGTCTTTCTCATAGATCCTGACCGGTACGTTGATGACCCCGTTTGCCATCATGGCGACTGGTGGGAAGTATTTGCTGGTGATATTCCCGATCAACTCAAAGTCCAGTTGTTCGACGAGATACTGGAGGGCGATACTCCCGACAAGCCCGTTGCCGGGAAAGCCCATGAGCACGACCGGGTGTTCCCCGCGAAGGGGTTCAGATGTGACTTTGACATCCGGTTCGGACGACATCAACCTACCATAGGTTGGGGAGCATAAAAAGATTCTCAGGCTATGGCGAAGAGTTCTGGATCGGTTCAGGAGTGGGAGGCATGGAACAAACATGTCCTGCAGGTGTGCCGTGTGAGAATTCTCCAGATTCATTGATTTTGCCTTCCCGATCCTATCTTCATCCTTGGGGAACGAGCGTGAGCGAGTTCGAGAAGATCTTTGATCTCCGCTGTCTGGTGGCTGGGAGCGTCAGCGAGCTTAAGAAAAACTCTGATTTTCGATTGAGCCCCGGGCGCGAGCATGGAGGAACGTGAGTAATTCACGCTCATACCAGGAATGGATGAGGGTTTCTACAAAGGGCTCTGTAGAAACCCTCGCGAATCGTGGAGAGAATGTGTGCCCCCCCTCCTTCTCACATCTTCAGGCCGGGGGCTCCTCGGCCCCCGGGATCACGATAGGGCCGGAAGGCAGAATAGATGACTATAAAGAGAGTGCTGATGCCCTCGCTCTATCGTGTGGCGGGGGGTTGGGGGCGGCCAAGCCCCCCGACAGAGAGATTCGTCAAGAGGATTTCTACAGAGCCTTACAAAGCCAATTTGTGAGAGGTGTGTGTTTGATGCTTGCATCACGCTCTGATCACTCTCAGGATGATCGCGATCAGATCGACATGTCAGGAACAGGAGGGTGCCACTTGGATAGGTGGGCGGTCGAGATCACCGGGGATGAGAGACTCCCTCTTCATTCATGATCTCTTGTCTCTTGATCGACGCCCTCTCTGGAGGTGGAGGACTGCATCGATATCTTCACCATGAGGGCCGCCACCGGAATGCTTTCACACAGGAACGGAGGTTCGCTAGACTC
>JAQVHG010000249.1 GCA_028696365.1 Methanofollis sp. | reverse complement strand
GTCCTCGGACTGGTCAGGCCCATGACCGGGACGGTCAGGGTGCTGGGGGGGAGCCCGCGGGAACGCCGTCATCTCGTCGGCTATGTCCCGCAGTATCGTACCTTCGACTTCTCGTACCCCACCACCGTCAGGGAGATGGTGCTCTCAGGGCGACTCGGTCATCTCCAGAATTTTCCGAGACGGTACAGGCCAGAAGATCATGAGATGGCTGAAAAAGCCATGGGCCTGATGGGGATCGCCGACCTTTCGGAGCGGGAGATCAGTCGGCTCTCAGGCGGGCAGCAGCAGCGGGCGATCATCGCGAGGGCCCTTGCCGCCGGACCGCGAGTGCTGATCCTGGACGAACCGACGGTCTACATCGACTCGCCCACCGAGGACCACTTCATGAAGACCCTGGACGCCCTCCGCGAGAGGATGACCATCGTCTTTGTCACCCATGATATCGGCGTCCTCTCCTCACGAGTGACCAGGGTTGCGTGCCTCAACAGACGGCTCTATACTCATGACTCTCCAGAACTCACGCCAGACATGATCGAGGCGGCCTATGGGTGCCCGGTCGACCTCATCGCCCATGGGGTCCCGCACCGGGTCTTCCCTGAGCATGAGGAGGGGGAACGGCGATGATCGAGATCTTCGGCTATGAGTTCTTCAGAAACGCCTTGATGGTCGGGTTGCTTGCCAGTGTCGCCTGCGGCGTGATCGGGACCTATGTCGTCGTCAAGCGGATGGTGGCCCTCGCAGGCGGGGTCTCGCACGCTGCCTTCGGTGGGATTGGGCTCGGGTATTTCCTGGGGATCGAACCCCTCCTCGGCGCCGGGGTCTTCACGGTGGCCTCGGCCCTCGGGATGGGCGAACTCTCCCTGCGCCGTCACCAGCACCTCGACACCCTCATCGGGGCTCTCTGGTCTGGGGGGATGGCCCTTGGGATCCTCTTTGTCTACCTGGCGCCAGGCACCGCTCCCGACCTCTTCGGGTACCTCTTCGGGAACATCCTCCTCGTCCCCTCAGACGAGGTGCTGGTCATGGCCCTCCTCGATCTGATCATCTTGACGACGGTCTTTTTGCTGTATCATGAGTTCTTTGCCGTCACCTTCGACGAGGAGTACGCACGGGTGATGAACCTCCCGGTCGATCGGATTTATCTTCTCCTCCTGGTGCTCATCGCCCTCACCGTGGTGATGCTCATCCAGGTCGTCGGGATCATCCTGGTCATCGCCCTCCTTACCCTGCCGGCCGCGATCGCCCGCGAGGTCACCAGCAAACTCTGGAAGATGATGGCCCTCGCCGTCCTCCTGGGTGCGGCGTTCACGAGCGGGGGGATCGTGCTCTCCGCACTTCTCGATGTGCCTTCAGGGGCGACGGTGATCCTCATCAGCGTCGCTGTCTATGGGATGGTGATGGGCGGCAAGGCCCTCACCTCCTCGTCGTGAACAGGGTGTAGCGAGAGAAGAATCAAATGGAGTGAGGGGGCGAGGAGAGATCTGCTCCTTGACCCCTATTTTTCTTCTGGGCTGATGACGGTTAGATCCTATATTTATATTATATACCGCTCCTAACAACTCCCTACAGATGTCTGACAGAGCGGCCCGCAAACCGGGTGTGATCGAACAGATCAGGACAAGCAAGCATCCTGCCGTGTCTATTGCCAGGGACATCGCCTGGGCGGTCGCGGTAGTCGCAGGGATCGCCCTGGTCCTTTTCTTGGTCTCAGGGACCTGGCCTGCAGTGGTGGCAATCGAGTCTGGGAGCATGATCCCGAATATGAATGTCGGGGACCTGGTCTTTGTCTCCGCTTCAGATCGTTTTGGCGACTTCCAGACATGGGAGGACGGCCAGGCCTCAGGGTATATGAAGTACAATGACTATGGCGACGTAGTCATCTACCGCCCCAACGGCGTCGACTCTGTCAACCCGATCATCCATCGTGCCATTATGTGGGTCGAAGCAAATCAGACGGTGATGTTGCCCCTGGAGAATGGGCATGCCGCAGAGTATACCGCCCCGCACGCGGGGTATATCACGATGGGAGATAACAACCCTGCCCCAGATCAGCTCTCTGTCTACCGTGAGGTCGGCGGGCAGATCGAACCGGTGAAGAAGGAGTGGGTGGTGGGTAAGGCCCTCTTTGCGATCCCGCTCGTCGGCTACCTCCCCCTCCATATCCTCGAGGTGGCCATCGTCCTGATCGTCCTGATGCTGGTCTACGACTTTGTGGTCGGGCGCAGAAAAGAACAGAAATAAATCGGGAGAATCCCCCCATGCCCAGAGACAAAATCAGTACACTACTCTCAGACACGCGTGCAGGCCACCGGATGACCGAGGAGGAGGCACTTACCCTCCTGAAGGTGCGGGACCGGCAGGTATGGGAGATCGCCGCGGCCGCTGACGAGGCCAGGCAAGAACGTGCCGGCGAGACGGTCACCTATGTGCGCAACCAGAACCTTCACATCACCAATATCTGCAAGAACCTCTGTGGGTTCTGTGGCTTCGGGCGGAAGGCCACCGATCCGGGCGCCTACTTCCATGGGAGAGAGGAAGTGGAACGTCGGGCCCGGCTTGCCCGCGACCGCGGAGTCAGCGAGGTCTGTTTCCTCTCAGGTGTCCATCCGGGCTTTGACGTTACTTCCTATGGGGAGATGATCGGGTGGGTGCATGCGATCCTTCCTGACGCCGACATCCACACCTGCAGCCCAGAGGAGGTGACCTTTGCTGCGGAGCGGAGCGGGATCTCCACAAAGGAGGTGCTCGAACGGTTCCGTGCCGCCGGGCTCGGCACCCTCCAGGGGACGGCGGCTGAGATCCTGGTCGACGAGGTGCGGCAGGTGATCTGCCCGCGGAAGGTGGACACTGCCACCTGGGTCCGGGTGATCACCGAGGCCCACCAGATGGGGATCAGGTCGACGGCCACGATCATGTACGGGAGCTATGAGTCTGAGGCCGACCGGGTGAGGCACCTTGGGGTCTTGCGTGAAATCCAGGACAAGACCCACGGGTTCACCGAACTTGTCCCTCTCCCCTTCATCCACACCAACACCCCGCTCTATAAGGCCGGGATCGCGCGGCCGGGCACGACTGGCCGGGAAGACCTGCTGATGTTCTCGGTTGCCCGCCTCTTCCTGGACAACTTTGAGAACATCCAGATCTCCTGGGGGAAGGTCGGGACGAGGCTGGCACAGCTCGGGCTCATGGCAGGGTGCAACGACCTTGGCGGCACGATGTTCGACGACGAGGTCTCTACCGACGCCGGAGCAGAGGACGCCGATTACCTCGACCCCTCGGCGATGCGCCGGATCGCCGAGGACCTAGGACGGCCGCTGAGGCAGCGGACGACATTGTATGAACTGATCTGAGCTGAAAGGGAAGGCGGGAGGATGCGGACGTGCGTGCCGCTTCTCGGTTATCTTCGTCGTGGGGGGGTCCCTGAGGTTCCCCTCCGGTGTGAGATGAGGGTGAAGAGTCTGCGATGAGGGCGGCTTATCTGATCGATGTGCCTTCCCGCACCATCGGTGCCGGTGGGGGCAAGCCCCCAGCAGAGATAGCCACCGTGAGGTTTTCTACAGAACTCTTTTTCAAGAATTTTAGATCTGTACTACTAGACTACTAGGGAAGATGGATCCTTTCCCTCACGCTAAGAAGAGAGGGGGACCGCACCATCC
>JAQVHG010000248.1 GCA_028696365.1 Methanofollis sp. | reverse complement strand
CGGGGTGCTCTACCCCTCTTTCGGGATCGTCTTCAGGCCCGAGTTCGCCGGCCTGGCCATGGCCGCCAGTTCGGTGACGGTCGTCAGCCTCTCGCTCCTCCTGAAAGGATATATACCGGAAGCAAAGAGGGGAGAGACGAGGTAAATCAGATGGAGATCGACCCTGTCTGCAAGATGAAAGTCGACCCGGCGACGGCACGACACACCACGGAGTACCGCGGAAAGACCTACTACTTCTGCGCTCCCGGGTGCAAGAAGGCATTTGAGGCGGAGCCTGAGAAGTACCTGAGAGAATGAGAGATCGAAGGTGAACGCGATTCTTATCACACCACTCTCAGGGGACTGACCGCTCGCCCCCGGACCCCCTATGGCGATTGATAAAGTATTACAGGTCGAGAGAACCAGGGTGAAAGACTTTTTTTCGGCTCTGTAGAATTCCTTTGGATGTTTCTCTGGCGGGGGGCGTGCCGCCCCCTTCAGATCCACTGATTGTGCCTTCCGGTGCCTATCTTCATCCTGGGGTCAGGGCGGCACGCGCCCCCAGCGCATGCGATGGGGAAGGCGACCCTGTCGCACTCACACCAGGAATGAGCCATTTTTTCCTCGTTGATTATCATTCGCATGGGCGAAATCCGAGTGGTGAAAGTGATGACCATCCAGTCGGTCACGTCTGATCAGGCAACGATCATTGAGCATATCTACTCTGTAGAAATTCTCAGGATGGCGCTCTGCGGCGGAGTTGTAACGCCGCCCGGTCCCCTCCTCTGGTTAGGATGGGTCGGAGACGACAACACACTCGTCAAAGTCGTCCATTCTGCCATTTCGTCCCAATCGTGGTCCCAGGTGACGACCGGAGGAAGCTTGAGAAGATCTGGCTCGAATTGGCGAAAGTTCCTACAAAGCCAGAAAAATCCATTCCAAACCTATAGAACAAATATACATACATCCCCTCATACCGACCCTTGACCGCCACAAAAATACACCCATATCATCCTCCATTCCGGGATCTGGATACATGATTCCGGCTCAGATCAAAGAGATCCCTATATCGAACATATAGGCGTCAGTTCACAGAACCAGAGCATTATCATGGATTTTCCCCGACCCCTGCGGACCAGTATGATCGACAGTAATGTTCTCTACCCTCCGACCCAATGAAGGGGCCTGCGTGCCGGGTGATCGCATGGATATTGCCGCGATTTTCGGGCAAACCCACCCCCAGGAAGAAGATAGGCGGGGGACTGCATCGTCTCTTCATGATCTCTCCTCTGCCTTCCTGGCCTAATCGTTATCCTATGGATCTGGGGGACAGAAGCGTGAAAAAATCCCTGATCTTCGAGTACGCCCGGTGCGAGCGACGAGGGGAGGTGATGAATACATGGGTGCGCGACGAAGAGGCGATGCTCTCTCCCATCATCCATCGCCATTATATGTGAGAGAGAGGGGCAGAGAATTTTGGGATGACCTCCATGAGATTAATTCAAAGAATCGAGACCTATGAATGATCAGAGAATCACTCAAACAAAAATATAGTAGCCCAATGGAGCCAAATGAAAAAAAATCATATCATGGCCATGACCATCGATAAGTAACCCCACAGATCCCCCACCAGACCACAGAGCCTCATAACACCACCATCCGCTCACGAATAAGAAACCCATCACCAACCAGAAATACAATAGAATCCATTTCATCAAGCAATATCACAAAATCTCGAAAATATTCTGCAAAGAAATATACTTTTAAGTAGGGGGGGGTCTCAAATAGAGACGCAATTGATTTTACAGGTGAGCAATGGATTGACCAGAACATTTGTGCCGAAACGGGTATTTTTCACCTGCGGCGTGGGGCGGGACTCCGAATATCTCGGGTCCTTTGAGATGGCGTTGCGAGCAGCAAAGATCGAGTGTTACAACCTAGTAACAGTGAGTTCGATCCTGCCTCCCAAGTGCCAGATCGTCTCGCGCCGCGAAGGGATCGCCGACCTCGAACCAGGAAGCGTGGTCTTCACGGTCATGTCACGGATCGCTTCGAACGAACCGCACCGGAGAATCTCAGCCTCCGTCGGCGTGGCCATCCCCGAAGACATGGAACACCAGTGGGGATACTTCGCCGAGCACCACGCCTTCGGCGACAATAAAGAGAAGACCGGTGACTATGCTGAGCACCTTGCCTACAGAATGTATAACAGCATCACCGACAAGACCCCAGAAGAAACCTTGAACATCACTGAGAGTGCCGTCGTCGATGAAGAAGGCACCTGGACCACTGTACTGGCGGCCACTGTCTTCCTCATGGAGTAGAGATGACATCACGCACACGCGCCCACCACACCACCTGCCCGTTCTGCAACGAGGAGGTCTACCTCGAGGAATTGGTCGGTGGGAAGTGTCCGCTCTGCGGTTCCCCACTGGAGGATATGGACGACGAGTGCCTTGAGATCGACGACGGACTCGAACGTTCAGACCTCTCCTGGCTTATCTGCCACTACTTCCTCTTCAAGAAACTCGACGACCTCGGGGCCAACCCACTCCATGTTATGGAAGCCATCGAGAAATATGAATTGAAAAGGGAGACCAGAGAAGGAGAGAGATTCACCTTCGAGATCGAAGTGCCCTACACCCACAAGGAACGTATCATACCAAAGCGCTGTGCAGACTGCGGCCGCCTCTTCTTTAAGGGCGGAAAAAAAGTATTCACATGGAACGCGGAGAAACCAATAGACACCGTTATCTACCGCTGTCCTGTCTGTTCCAAGTGAATGTATTCCACACAATCCAGGGAATCTTCACCCTGGATCATAGTTCTCCTTTTTTGGCTCTGTAGAAACCCTCTTGATGACTCTCTATGTCGGGGGGCTGGCCGCCCCCCGAACCCCCCTGCCACACGATTGAGTTGAGGACACTACCCCTCTCGTCATGGTCATTGATAGTGCCTTCCCTACCCTATCTTCATCTCTAGGGAACGAGCGAGAGCGAGTTCGAGATCACAGGGAATCGAAGGTTCCCGATGATAGGAATGTCTTCGATCTTCCATGGACCTCTGATCTCCGCTGACAACTGGCCCTCCAAGATCACGATGGGATCAGGAAGGCTGAGTGGACGACCATGACGAGAGGGGTAGTGTCCTCAACTCAATCGTGTGGCGGGGGTCTTCTCCCCAGGGGTGCAACCCCCGGCGCCGCGATCGGAGTGGGTAGACACGTGATCAGAAAACTATTCTGACAGAGCCATGAAGGCCTCTACAAAGCCAAAAAAGAGAAATTTTGGACGACCTTCAGTACGTCCGTGCGATCACGGTCGAGGTTCCCTTCTTGCCGCAGACCACACACAGGCCCTCAGACTTTTTGATATGTGGGCTGCGGATCTCGGTACCGAGGACGCTCCCGTTGGTCGCTTTCTCCAGTTCTTCGGCGCACGCCTCGTCGCCACACCAGTGGACGACCGTGATCCCGGTCTTGACTGCCTCGACCGCCTCTTCGACACTCCCGGCCTCGGTGATGTGGGAGGTGAGGAACTCCTCGGCCTTCGTGCGGAGACGGGCCGCATAGGCCCCCAAGATCTCGGGGACCGCCGTGACGACCTCGTCCCTCTGCACCGACATCTTCTCGCCGTCCCTCGTCGCGGCGACGACTGTCCCGGCGTCCAGATCACGCGGCCCGACCTCGACCCGCATGGGCACGCC
>JAQVHG010000022.1 GCA_028696365.1 Methanofollis sp. | reverse complement strand
TGTTGAGAACCTCACCTATTCCACCGACAAGAAGGGCCTGAGATACCCGGTCGAGACCCTGGTCGAGGGGGAGGGGGACAGCACCGACCACGCCGTCCTTGCTGCGGCGGTTCTTCATGAGATGGGCTATGCCGTCTCGCTCCTCTCATACCCCCCGACCTATGACCGGCGCACCCTCATCCCTGGCGCCACCGCCCTCGGCATCGTCTGCGACGACTCGGTGCCAGGTCGGCGGTATGGAGTGGACGCAACCGCCCCGGTCGGCACATTCGTTTACCACCCGACCAACGGCAGGGTTACCGTCGACCCGCTCCCCGCAGCATGCCCACGAGAGGGTGGCTGGTACGCCGGCGACGCCGTCTGGTGTGCAGGTGAGAACTTCACCGGCAGCCTTGGACAAGCCAGGTACTACCCGGCGAACAAGACCTTCGTCACCGCCCAGATCCCTGACGCCGCCGCCGAGTTCAGGGAGAAGAGCGGCGAGGAGATCACTTATGTCATCGAGGACGCCGTCTGGACCGTCCCGCTCACTGTCTGTGCCGCATGGACGGTGGAGACCGAAGAGGTCGGGACGCCCCGCGGCGCCTACGATGGCATGGTCCCGGTCTTCATCGGCGGCGATGATCTCTGGTACGGCCAGGTCCTGACACGGGACGCCGGGATCACCGACGACCTCACCGCGGCCAAGAGGATGCCCCTCGGTGAAGATCCGCCCTTCACCACCGACGAGGGCCTGACCGACCTCCTCCGCATCCCGACCCCTGATCGTGCAGGTGCTGCGCCTGCCGACGGGTGGCCAGAGCGAGCCGAGGACTATTACTCCAGCCGCTGGGTGCCCTCAGGAGTTGCATGGACCCATGACGGAGACTGGACCCTCTTCGACCACGCCCTGACCGTCGGCGAGGACGGCGACCTCTACGACCCATGGGGCAGGGCCCACCTCACCAGCCCCGCGGCATGGCGGATCTCATACGAAATCATTGAGAAGGACGAGGAAGCCCAGAAGAAGATGACGCCCTACAGCGACGTCCGTTTCGCGGTGTATCGCATCGACGAAGAGGACGGCACGGCCGAACTCGAACGAACCTTTGGGTGGCAGAGCCGGTGGGGCGGCGAGAACGAGAATCAGGAAGCGGTCTTTGGGCCGGGCACCTACGAAATCGCCGTCTTTGTCAGGAACTGCAACGTCGAGGTCGAGATCGAGTATCATCAGAAGGCTGAGAGAGAACCCTACGGAGGGTGGATATGAACTTCAACCTCTCTGCGCTCCTCCAAAAAATACGTCCAGAAAACTCCTCAGGGGATGGGGACGCCCCCAAAACCGCCCCACGCCCCCTCGACCTCCCTCCGGCGAACGGCGACGACGGCCTCATCGACCGCTACTGGCTCGTCCCCCCCTTCTCCTATGCGAACATAGTCAGGACCGATCCCGTCACCCTCCGTTACGAGATCACCGAGCCGAAGGTGACCGAGAAAGAACTCGTTGTCCTTGAAGAGACCTTCGAGCACCTCCGGACCGCTCTCGTCTATGACAGCCCGCGGAAACGCGGCGAGATGGACCTCGACCCCGACCTCGCGCGGAAGGTGATCCGTTCCTTCGACCCCGAGATCGCAGACGAGCGGGTGGAGGTGCTGTATTACTACCTCCGCCGCAATTTCCTGGGCTACGGGAAACTCGACCCCCTCATGCACGACGAGCAGATCGAGGACATCACCTGCAACGGCGCCGGGGTACCGCTCTTCCTGTACCATCGGCGCTACGCGAGCATCGAGACCGACTGTGTCTTCGACGACACTGAGTTGAACAAGTTCGTGCTCAAACTTGCCCAGAAGGCCGACAAACAACTCTCACTCACGACCCCGCTTGTCGACGCCGCCCTCCCTGAGGGGTCGCGTGCGCAGATCACCTACTCTGACATCATCTCCTCGAAAGGGAGTTCGTTCACCATCAGGAAGTTCAAGGCCGACCCCATGACCCCGGTCGACCTCATCGAGAACCAGACCTACGACACCGACCTGATGGCCCACATCTGGCTCGCGGTCGAGAACCATAAGAGCATGATCATCGCCGGCGGGACGGCGAGCGGCAAGACCTCGACGATGAACGCCGCCTCCTTCTTCATCCCGGCGGTGGCGAAGATCGTCTCCATCGAGGACACCCGCGAGATCCAGCTCCCGCATGCCAACTGGCTCCCGATGCGGACACGCGAGAGCGCCAATGTCAGCGGCACCGGGGACGTCGGGATGTTTCGCCTCCTCAAGGCGGCGCTGCGCCAGCGGCCAGAGTTCATCATCGTCGGGGAGGTGCGTGGCGAAGAGGCGCAGACCCTCTTCCAGGCGATGAACACCGGGCACACCACCTACTCCACCCTCCACGCCGGCAGCGTGAAAGAGGCGGTCAACCGTCTCACCCACGACCCCATCAGCGTCCCGGTGGCGATGTTCGGTGCTCTCGACCTCATCCTGGTCCAGAGCCTCCTGTACGAAGGAGGCCGGGGATTCAGGCGGTGCCTCTCCCTCAACGAGGTGGCGGTCGAGGGCGACGAGATCAGGTGGGTCCCGCTCTTCACCTGGGACCACCGGCAGGACCGGTTCGTGCGGGTCTATGAGACCTCCGAGGTCTTTGGCGACATCGCCTACCGCCATGGGTGGGACCGGGCCGACCTCGACGAGGCGCTCGCCGTCCGCCGGGCGGCCCTGGAGACGATGGCCGCCGGCGGCGTGCACGATCCGGTCGAGATCGGGCGGCGGGTGCAGGAGACGATGGTGCAGGGACAGGCATGAACGGCACACTCTTCTCCAGACTCTCGGGGGGCGACGAACTCGCCCGATCGCTCCAGGCGGCGCATATCCCCATCCCGGCCGGAAAATATTCCAGGATGGGCCTGGTGGTGACGCTGCTGGCAGGCTTCGTCTACCTCTGCGGCGTCCTCCTCCTGGCCCTGTACGGGATCGAGGTCAACATCGTCCCGGTCCTCCCGTACGGCGTGACCGTCCTCCTCGGCTTCTTCGTCCTGGTCGGCGGGATCTACGGTGCGACATACTCGTACCCGGCCCTCCTGGCACGGGGGCGCAAGGCGCAGATCGACCTCGACCTCCCGTACGCCATCACCTACATGCAGGCCCTCTCCTCGACGGTCACGCTGTACGACATCTTCAGGCACGTCTACGAGGCCGGCGACCTCTACGGCGAGGTCTCCAAGGAGTGCGGGCTCATCGTGCGGGACGTCGAACTCTTCGGGCTCGACCTCCTCACCGCCATGCGCAATGTCCAGGAGGTCACGCCCTCCGAGAACTTCAAAGAACTCCTCAACGACCTGTCCCTCGTCTACCGGAGCGGCGGGAACCTCACCAACTTCTTCGACTCCAAGTCTGAGACCTACCGCGAACTTGCACGCCAGGAACTCGACGCACTCCTCCAGATCCTGGAAATGATCGCCGAGATCTATGTGACCGCATTTGTCGCAGGACCGATCGCGATCATCATCATGCTGGTCGCCCAGAATCTCTCAGGTCAGAGCCAGCTCGAGGGCGTGATGCCGCTGATGTACATCGGCCTGCCCCTCGGTGCGATGGCGATGATCTTCATCCTGTACATCCTCCTCCCCTCAGACAACCTCGAGGTCGCCCACCGCGAGATCAGGGAGGCCGAGTTCAGTGCCGAGATCCTGGACCGCACCGAGACCGACGAGCCAGACGAAAAGTTCCTCAAACACCTGGAATCCAGGAAACGCTGGCTGCGCCTGATGGAGATCTTCCGCCACCCCTTCAGGTTCTTCATCTCCGACTACCAGGTCGGAGCGGTGATCGGCGCCGGGCTTGCCCTCATCGTCACGCTCCAGTACCACACCGGGGCGTTCAGCGCCGTCTTCCCGGCCTACACTGCAGAGGCCTATATCTGCGTCGTGATCATCGCTGCAGTCTTCCCGGTGATGCTCGCCTACGAGGCCCGCCGCAGGTATGCGATGAAGGTCGAGTCGCAGCTCCCTGAGTTCCTCCGCGAGATCGCGGATATGCGTGATGTCGGGATGACCCTGCAGGGTGCGATCTTCATGATCGCCCGGAGCAAGATGGGCATCCTCTCCTCTGAGGTGCGGGTCGTCTCAGAGGAACTCAGATGGGGGTCGAGTCTCTCCAGCGCACTCGTGAGGATGGAGGAGCGGATCGGGTTGGTCTCGGTGAAGCGTGCGATCTCGCTCCTGGTCAAGGCAAGCGAGGTGACCGACTATATCAGGGAGATCCTCACCATTGCGATCAGCGACCTCGAACATTATCTGAAGATGAAGACCAAACGGCTGAACGTCTCGTTCGTCTACCTGGCCGTCATCTACCTTTCCTTCGGGATCTACCTCTACTCGGCCTACCAGATGAACGTCGCCTTTGTCTCCAGTTTCGAGGCCTACGACGTCACCTTCGACCTCACCTCGAATATCAGTGATATGTTCCATATCGCGATCATCCTGGGGTTCTTCTCAGGGATCATGGCAGGTCAGCTCTCCTCGAACAACGTGCTTGCAGGGCTGAAGCACGCGAGCGTCTTTCTGGCGGCGTCGGTGGTCGTCTTCATCTTTATCCTGTGAGGTTACGGAAAAATGAACAGCAACACAGTTTATGAAGAAGCGGTCTCCTCGGTCGTTGGCGAGATGGTGCTGATGGCCCTGGTGATCATCCTGGTCGCTCTCTTTGCCACCTCGGCTTTCCACCTCTTGCCAGGCGACCGCGAGGTCTCGGTCGATGTGCTGGTAAACACCACCTCTGACTCGGTCACCTTCTATCACAAAGGCGGTGACTGGGTGGAGAGAGACGACCTGCGGGTGATGGTCATCCCTGATGACCGGACGAAGAGCCCGAGAGAGTTTGGGGCTTGCGAGTTTTCCCTCTCCCCAGACATCGATGCCTTCGACCTTGGCAGCAGCCTGACGGTCCGCACCTCTCTTGGAAGAGGCGATGTCGTGCGCCTTGCGACGACACGTAATGTCATCTATTCAGAGGTGATCTGAGATGCATGAACAGGACGAAGCAGTCTCATCAGTCGTCGGACTGATGTTGGTCCTTGCGATCATCGCCACGGTCCTTGCGATCTACTCAGCGACTTATCTACCTGGGCTCAAGCAGCAGTCCGAGATCGTGCACACCCACGAGGTGCAGGACGCCTTCTCAAAGTTCGGGGGCGACATCGAGCACGCGGTCGCGCAGAAGTCGTGGTGCCACCTGAGTGAGTCCTTCTCCCTTGGCGGTGGGGATGTCCTCCTCAGCCCTGGGAAATCGAGCGGGACGCTCACGGTCAGGCCGGAAGAGCAAGACCTCGTCGAGGTCTCTGTCGATGGAAAACGGTACAATGCGACCCTTGTCACCATCACCTATGTACCCTCCTTCTCCACCTGGGAGTTGCAGGGCTACACCTGGCAGTATGGCTACATCAATGTGACCAAGGGGGAGAAGGAGACCCCGCTCCATGTGTATACGATGGATGAGGTGAAAGCCTCCCCGTTTGCAAGGTCATTCATCGAGATCAGGGACACGACCCCTCCGGGCTCAAGCATGTGCACCGATCTCCAGGTGACGCTCGTGAAGATGCACCCTGGAGAGAGGGACTCGGTCACCGGGAACGGGATGGCACATCTCACCCTGAACGCCTCGGTTTCGAGTGTTCCCACCACTGGAGAGCAGAGCCTTACCTTCTCTGTCCCCGCCGATATCGCCCTCCCAGAGTTTGGGGAGGCGGTGGATACGAAGGTCGGGGAGGAGTGCACCGTCCTGGAAGAGAGATATCCGACGAATATTGTGTATGACCCTACTGGGCATATGCTTGAATTCAATCCAGAGGTGAACGTGACGGTGCAGACCGTTGATATCGAGGTGAACGCTCGATGAGAGACGACTCTGCGGTCTCGCCGGTCGTCGGGACGATGATCCTCCTGACTGTGGTGATCATCCTTGCCGCCCTTCTCGCCGTCTTTGCCAGTGGGGTTGCTGAGGAGCAGAAGCCCGCACCCTCGGCCGAGATCGCGGTGTACCCGGCAGGTAGCGGCGAGATGTTTGCCCTTCTCTTCGAGCACCGGGGTGGGGACGCGGTGAAGACCGAGGACATAAAGATCAAGACCTGGGTCCATCTCCCTGATGGCGGGATGAAAGAGTCGACTCATTCCTCGCTCTCAGATTCGGTGGCATATGCAGGTGAAGACCTCCGACTCCCCTGGTCATGGAGCAGAAATCAGACCGACGACCCATACCGTGAGAACTTCGGGGACGCGGTCTGGCTCCCAGGTACGGTCGCCACCACTGGGAACCTGAAGACGACCGGGAGCTTCCTCGGTCTTGAGAGTGACGACCTGAAAAGATGTATCGAGAAGGAGGCGGTGCTGGAGGTCAAGATCTTCCACCTGCCAAGCGGGACGCTGGTGCAGACGAGCACGATGCTCCTGAAGGAGGGATGAATGATGAGAGGAGTAAATGAAGAGGCAGTCTCAGAGGTGATCGGCGTCATGCTGATGATCTCGGTCACGCTGATCATCGTGGCGCTGGTGGCGGTCTACGCCACCGGTGCAGCGAGCGGAGGCGAGCAGCCGGTCAAGGCAAGTCTGATCGCGTCAAAGGTGATGTACGATGAGGACAATGAGAAGTATATGGTCGTCTTTGAGCATGTGGCCGGCGACCCGTTCTATCTCAAGCAGGTGCAGGTGAGCCTTGGCGTGCGGGACGATGCCATGCCGCATCTCGTCGTCAATAATAACGAGAAACCGTACCTCCAGAGTTTCTCCAATCCTGAAGAAAATTTCATGGTGCACCTCGGCGACCGGTTTGTCCTGTACGCCGACGAATGGGATACCGATAGCCTCTCCTGGAATGGTGAAGGAGGAGGAAAGTTCACGGTCGAGTCAGGTCACTACCTCACCTATCGGTTCATCGACCGGCACACCGGTGCACCGATCTCGTCTGGGGAGATCATGGTCCCTCATCTGTAGGTGAAGCAGAGAACTTCGGCCCTGCCTGTGTATAGGAGGGTCGCGGAGGTTTGGAGAGCCGCCAGCCCCCCGGCACTCACCTTCTAAAGAAACATTTTCCGGGTTCAATTTCTCTGTAGAAATCCTCATGGATCTGTGAGAGTAGTCTTCTGATCACGTGGCTTCCCCCCTCTTTCTGCCGGGGGTTGCACCCCCGGACCCCTGGCCTAGAGATGTGAGAAGGCGGGTGGCACACGTCTCCCCCACACTATAGGCGAGGGTTTCTACAGAGCCGATTCGTAAAATGTTTTTGATCCAGAGGATGGTTCAATCTGTGAGTACGTTTTGGATAACCTCATGAAGAGAGGGGCGGGACAGTAGACGACCAGAATAAAGATAGAATATTTCAGTTGTGTAGGAACTCTCACTTAATCGTAGGGAGAATGCGTGTCATCCGCCTTCCCATGGCCTCCCGCCGGGGGCGCTGCCCCTGGACCCCCGGGATGGAGATAGGGCTGGGAAGGTGCAACCAACGACCATAAAGAGAGTGCTGCCGTCCACGATCTCTCGTGTGGCGGGGGGTTCGGGGGGCGGCAAGCCCCCCGTCGAAAAGAACTATCAAGAGGGTTTCTACAGAGCCATATTTTCGGCTCTGTAGAATATGGCATGACGCGAACGCAGCACGCCTCACGGATATGAGATGAACATCTCTCAATGGCGTGCTTTTCCTCTCCTCCCATAACAAAGATCGGCAGGGGACGGTCATTTGATGGCGTTCCCGTGTGGTGTCGTGCTCCAAAGGAGGGACACAGATCAGTGCACGACCCAGAGACTCATGTTCGTGCCAGATTCTACAGGCCCCTGATGCTGAAGTCATCCCAAAACTCTCCAGTCCTCCCCCTTCTTAGAAGAGAGCACTGAATGTGCTGGAGAGATCCTCCCTCTCTTCGTTGCCCAACCATGCTTTCATGCCTTCCAACCCCACCGTGCCAGGGGTGCCGGGGGCCCTGGTCGAGGATAGGGTTTAGAAATTCAGGAACGAAAAAATTCAGTTCAAGATCATTTTCAACCACAGTGAGTTTTGGGATGTGTTCGCTGACAAAATTCATCGTTCGTGCGCGGGGGCCTGAGGCTCATGAACTGTTCTCCACCAATCGTCCCTCTCACCCAAGAATCATGGGGTCTGTGCCGGGTGGGAAGGGGCGTCTGGCCAATATCTTTATTTTTGAGGAGCGACAATAGGTAATAACGCGAGGGTTGCCGAGCCAGGCCAAAGGCGTTAGGTTCAGGGCCTAATCTCGTAGGAGTTCGAGCGTTCGAATCGCTCCCCTCGCACTACGTTTTTGAGATGTTTTTTTGAGAGAGGGTATGCCCTCGGTGTTTGAGTTCCAGTGGGTAGGGCTTTTCAGACTCGCTATGGTCGGTCTCTGTAGAACCCCTCCCCTCTTGTGTGGGTGAGAGGTGTGTCACCCGCCTTCCTACCCCCTTGGCCAGTGGCTCTGCCCCCGGACCCCCAGGATGGAGAGAGGGGCGGGAAGGCATATTTGAAATCTATGAAGAGAGATTTTTATCCACGACCTATCGTGACGCGGGGATCTTTGGGGCGGCATACCCCCTGGTCGAGGATAGGGTTTAGAAATTCAGGAACGAAGAAATTCAGGAACGAAGAAATTCAGTTTAAGATCATTTTCAACCACAGTGAGTTTTGGGATATGTTCAGAGTCAAAAAGGCAGAATGGATACACATGAAGAGGGTGTTGCCGTCCTCGACCTATTTTGTGGGAGGAGGAGAGGGGGATGTCAGAGTCTCAGGATGTCCTGTGGATGCGCCCCACGCTCTGGATTTATATTCCCAAAGCCCCTCACTGGATACCCATGGACGAGGTAAAAGTGGCGTTCGATGCCGGTGCATCAGAGTACGATACCCAGCGAAGATGGATCATCCCTGATATTGAAGCGTTTTACGGCGCTGCAGTCTGGGCGGCGGCATGGCCAGGGGAAGCGCCGTCCATCCTTGACATCGGAGCCGGGACTGGACTTCTCTCTGCGCTTCTCTTGCAGCGATATCCCAAGGCCTCCATTACCCTCCTTGACAACTCTGAGAAGATGCTGGAGATCGCAAAGAAGCGTTTTGCCGGGAGGAGCGGGATGCAGTTTATGGTCGCAGACTACCGGCATGAATCTCTCCCCCGGAAGTACGACCTGATCACCTCAGCCCTCTCTATCCACCACCTTGACCGCGAGGAGAAATATGCCCTGTACCAGCGGATCTTCGGGGCCCTCAACCCTGGAGGGATCTTTGTGAACGCCGAGGAGGTGAAGGGGGAGAGCGCCTGGCAGCAGGAGCGGAATTTCGCCTACTGGGACGCGTTCGTGAACGACAGTCCCCTTCCCGTCGGGAAGAAGGCCGAGATCCTAGGACGCCGTGACCGACTGGACCAGGAGGAGAGGCTCTCGGTCCAGATGGGATGGCTGACCGAGATTGGGTTTGCCGACGTGGACGTCGTGTATAAGAACCGGTCATTTGCGGTGTTTACTGGGAGAAGATGAACGATTGGCAGTTCAGTACAGATTTTTTGGATGGATCTCTATGGAGGGGTGGACGCCACATCTCTCTTCAGATTCATCGATTGTGCCTTTCTGACTCTATCGCATCTAGGGGTTGGCGGCTGTGAGCGATAGTGAACATGAGAAGATCTCTGATCTCTGTTGAGCCCCTGGTATGATCGATGGGGGACGGCGAGTGAGTCACGTTCACCAGGAATGAGTGAAAGTTTGGCTCTGTAGAAACCCTCACCAATTCCAGGTGTGAGCGTGACTCACCCACCTTCCTTATCATCTTCACTGGGGGCGCTGCCCCCGGACCCACGGGAGCACGATGAGGCCTGGAAGGCAGAACAGATGACCACGATGAGGGTGCTGCCGTCCTCGACCTCTCGTGTGGTGGGGGGTTCGGGGGGCGGCAAAGCCCCCTGCCAGAGATTTTCATCCTGAAGGTTTCTACAAAGCCGGAGGACAGGGATCTTTTCTTCATGGCCATCTTTTTTTGAGACGATCTTTGATCTTCGAGATATGATCAAGAAAGAGTTCAAGAACACCGGCAACCGAAGATTTCCTGTGAAGAAAGAATACAAAATATTTTTTGGTGCACGGGAAATTGAAAATTTCCCTGACAGGAAGATCTTTGAGGTGTGAGGTGAGCGAGGAAGTGAGGAGGCAAGGAATGGATGTTTGCCAGGCGAAGAGGTGAATGGTTTTCTTCCTTCCCTCTTTCTTATAAGAGGTGGGAGAGATTTTGGGGTGTCCTCATCACATTGAGGTGACATAGGACCACACTCTATCTCTCTGGCGCGGTGGAGATAGCCTCCACGGGAAATGGGAAAGTCCGCAGGATCAGTTCTTGGTCGACTCCTCTGAAATTGTATACGACCCGTTGCTCGCCTCCTCCAGCAACCCTGAGCAGATCCCGCAGAGGTGGACCTTGATCTGGTCTCTTCCTGAATTATCCATGCGGAGTTCTTTGCTCTGGAGTTTGAGGTAACTTGCGATCAACTCTTTCTCTTCTTTCAGGGCCTGGATCTCATCGTAGGCATTCTTCACTTCAGGGTGGTCTTTGCTGAGGTCATAGTCGGGATCCTTGGCCATCTGGTCGATCGCAACCTTCAACCTGTCCACGACATCCTGGACGGTCTCAGAATCGTCCTTGCTTTTCCGGATGATTTCGTTCACGTTCGGGATTTTTTTGCTAAAATTCGGGATGTCGGTTTTTATAGTCTCGACCTTAAAGTCAAGATTCTGGTTCTCGGCAAGTTGGTCGACCATCGATTGATAGTACTCAGTGAACTCGCTCTTTCTCACGTTGATCTTGTTGTAGAGGAGTTGGATCTTCATATCGATCTCCCCAGTCATGGTCGCGGTCAGTGCCTGTATCTCCTCTTCAGAGCGCCTGCAGATATAGCACTCTTTTTCTGAAGGTTTGGTGGGTTCTGATTCTGGCGTTTGATTCCGGTTCACCAGCATGTCCAAGAAGGCCATAATATATCAGATGAATTCTGATTTGATAAATGTTGTTTTTTGCTATCTTCATATTTACAGTGTAATAGGGAGAATTGTCCATTCAACATAGATATAACGGATTACGGGGAGTTAGAGGTACGATCATCCTATGTGGCGCACTAGGTCCATGGGAAGGACAGCGCTCTTCTCGTGCGAGATGAGATTTTCTGGGCCGAGGGTTGTCTTGGTCCTTTGGGACGTACTCCTGCGAGTATGAGAAGGGTCTGTTGTCTAGGCTCTGTAGAAATCCTCTTGATGAATCTCTCTGGCGGGGGGTTGCACTCCCCGAGCCCCCCGCCACACAAGAGGTTGAGGACGGCAGCACTCTCTTTATGGTCATCTATTCTGCCTTCCCGACTCTATCGTGTGGTCCTAGGGGTCCGGGGGCAGAGCCCCTAGCCAGAGAGGTGGGCGGGTGAGGTATGCTCACACCGAGAATTGGTAAGGGTTTCTAAAAAGCTGAAAGAGAGTACGTTCATATGGCCGGTTGCTCGCTACCCTGTGTCTGGTACCTCCCTGCTGTTCTCTCGTACATCCACGCAAACCCTTCAAGCGCCCTGGCAATCTCCACCTCTGGATATTCTGCCTGCAGGTACCACTCGACGATATGGTCGACGGCCTCGGCATAGGTGAGCGGCCTCGCCCACGTTCCTAGGGCGGTGCGGGGTGTTTCGGCCGGAGGCGTTTCCTGGAGGAGACCTTCGACCGGGTGTACCTCTTCGGGCAGCGTCTTTCCTATCGGGATGACAAAATACCCGGACGCCAGATAGGGAGAGGCTCCCTCTGTGCCTGTAGGATGGACGCAGTGCGCTACTCGGTGGAAGAAGAGGCGGCCAGGGCCTTCGCCGTGGAGGTGGAAGACGCCGCAGTGCGGGCACCAGACGACCAGACTGGTCTTTTTTGCAGATCTCCTATAGGCAGGGAGACAGATCGGGGGATCTAGAGAAATTTCTTGGTTGAGGGATGTCATGAAGGATCTATTGCGGTCGAATTATTTAACTCAACCTTTATCATAGGTCTGTAATGGTTTGGTGAGAGATGATTATTCGATCAGTCACTTCTACTCTGCGTGTGCATCCATCGCCTCTCTTTGCGCGGGATCGTATCAGACCAGAGACCTCTCTTCGTGCAAAGCCGCAGAAAGGAGGGATACAATCTCTTCTTTGAACAAAATATGTCCTATTCAAAACATTTGAGAAAATATATATGATATAAAATCTCAATTTTAGATTATAGCACCTTATAATGGATAATTTGTTTAAGGAGACCTGAATATTGAGCGAAATACATAGTAATATATCCCAGGATGATTGTCCTGACATCCATACACACCTGCGGAAGAACGACCTGATCACCAGACGGAATATCGTCCTCAAAAAGTATGAGAAGAGGGTCAGAGAACTTGGAAAAGACATCCCGCCAGGTCCACAGAGGATCCGGGGGATCGCAGGTTCTGGGAAGACCCGTCTCCTCTGCTATAAGGCGGCCTGCATGCATCACGCCCATCCTGAGTGGGATATCGCTCTCATTTTTCAGACCCAGTCCCTCTACGAAGAGATCAAGGCTCAGGTAAATCTCGCCCTCTTTTCAATCGGAGGTACCTGGGACCAGGAGAAACTCCATGTGATGCATGCCTGGGGAGGGAGGAGAAGACCGGGATTTTATTCAGAGGTCCTCAATGCCCAAGGCATCATGCCTCTTACGCTCAACGACGTCCCAAGATCTTCAAGGAAAGATGCCCTTCCCTATGCCTGTCACAAGTTCCTGACCACGCATGACGGGCAGATCGAGCGGCCACTCTATGACGCGGTCCTCATTGACGAAGGGCAGGACCAGATGACACCCAGTTCTGACCTTCTCTATGAAAAGCGGCAGCCCTTTTACTGGTTCGCCTATCAGGCCCTCAGGCCAGCCGACCAGGACACCCCGTCACTCCGTCGGTTGATCTGGGCCTATGACGAGTACCAGAACCTCAACACCCTCCAGATCCCCTCAACAAAAGAGATCTTCGGGGACGACCCCGACGCCAGACGGATGCTGGCAGGGAAGTATCCCAACGGCATCTGGAAGAGCATGGTCCTGAAACAATGTTACCGCACCCCCGGCCCGATCATCCTCGCCGCCCATGCGATCGGAATGGGACTCTTCCGGCGCGAAGGGCGGATCGCAGGCCCGACCACCAAGGCTGCGTGGCAGGCCCTTGGGTATGAAGTGCAGGGAGATTTCAGGAAGGTCGGCGAAGACATCACGCTGTACCGCCCCCCTGAAAACTCTCCAAATCCCCTCACCGGTCCTGACGGAAATATCCCTTTCAAGTTCAGGACATTTCATGGAGAACCTGAAGAACGACGCTACCTTGGCAGAGCGATCAACCACGATCTCAATGAAGGACTGGCCCCCGAACAGATCCTCGTCGTCGTCCTCCACACTAGGCTTGGCACCGTGGCAGAGACACTTGGAAAGTACGGGATCGAGACCTACATCGCCGGGGCAGAGAAGATGAATCAATACTATTCCTTGAAAGGGAACAATGAAAGACCAGAAAAATTCAGGACAAAGGACGCAGTCACGATCACAAACCTGGGGAAGGCAAAGGGGAACGAAGGTGACATGGTATATATCGTCGGACTCGACGAGATCGCCAGGAAAGAAGGAGAGGTTGGTGCACGGAACCGACTCTTTGTGGCGATGACCAGAAGCCGCGGATGGACAGAGATCATGGGCACCGGCCGCCACTCCCTCTATGACGAGGTCAATAGTGTGGAACATGCCCTTCAAAAAGATCCATGCCGGCTGACATTTGCCCACAGGACACCGAAGTTTGCTCTGAACGCCACCGAAGAGGATCCAGACGGATCAGTGCAGATCGATCTCAACAGATTTGGGTTGTGAGGAGATGACGATGGACGACGAACTGCGTGAGTTCTATTATGAAGGCATGGCTGAACTGCAGACGGGATCGTATGAGGAGGCGATCCGATACTTTGAGCATATCGTTGCAGTCAGTCCTGACCACCGATCTGTCTGGATGGGTCTGGGACAGGCATGGGAGGGTGCCGGCAAGATGGAAGAGGCCGAAGATGCCTATGCCCGTGCACAGGAGATCGAGGTGGCCCCCCTGCCAGAGAAGAGGGAGAGAGAGTATGTCCTCCCCTGGCACTCCCCATATCTCTCTCTCCTCCCTGAGGATGAAAATGAAGCCGAAGAGTTCCTCCAGAGATTGGACGGTCCGTCCCGAACCCTCCAGGAACGTTATCACCAGCACCGTCCGGTCGGGGTGGATTATAACAACCCACTCGTGCAGGACGCATATATGTTCAGATACTTCCCCTTCTATATCGAGATCCTCCCTCATATCCTTGAAAATCTCCCGCGTGAGGTGCTGGACCCTGTCTGTCAGGAGGGGATGAAGGTTGCTCTCTATGGATGTGGGCCGGCCCCAGAACTCATGGGCCTTATCCTCTTTCTGAGAGAGGCCTATCCAGGGGTCCGACACCTCGGCGTCACCTGTTATGACCAGGCCGGATGGGAACGCTGGCAGACTCGTGTTGCCGGGCAGATGGCAGAGGACTACTGGCCAGGGGGGAGTGTCGCACCGGTCAGGTTCTGTCCCTATAACATCCTGCGGGATCCAGAAGTCTCGGCCTCATCCGCAGTTCTCCAGACGATGCAGAACTGCTGCACCGATCTCCTTGCCGCGGGTGCGACCTTTACTGAGATCAAAGATAAGGTCCTTGCCCTCATGGAAAATGCACTGGATGGGAGTCTGTTCATCCTTGCAGACGTGGCGGGGTTGGAGATAAAGGACCTCTTTGACTATATCGGAAAAGAATCCGCTCAGATGGGTGAGGTCCTCCTCTGGCCGGTCGAAGGGGGAGAACGGTACGAATGCAGTTTTTATATCCCAGAAAATGTCCGAGAACACCTCTTCCAGTTATATAATCGCTCTGCCAACCATTTCCACTCTCTCGTACTCCTGAGGCGAAGATGACAATGAAGACCATCACTCCAGTGATCATTTCGGCAAGCCGGGCCACCGATCTTCCGGCATTCTACAGCGAATGGCTCATGAACCGGATCCGGGCAGGGTATGCGATCTGGACCAATCCGTTCAACAGAAAATTTTCCCAGAAAGTTTCTTTTGCACAGACGCGTGCATTTGTCTTCTGGACCAAGAACCCCGGCCCGCTCATGCCCTATCTTGGCGAGATCGATTCAATGGGGTATCACTACTACTTCCAGTACACCCTCAACGACTACGGGGCGGAGGGGCTCGAACCCGGCCTGCCCCTGCTGGACGAACGTATCCAGACTTTCAAGGCACTTGCCGAGCGGGTGGGGAAGGCGCGGGTGATCTGGCGCTTCGACCCTCTCCTCCTCTCCGACGACCTCACCGTCGAGCACCTCCTGGAGCGGGTGCGCAGGGTGGGAGACCAGGTCCATTCCTCGACCGAACGCCTGGTCTTCAGCTTCGCCGACATCGAGACATACCGCTCGGTCAGGCGGCGACTCGGTGAAGGGTATCGTGAGTTCAGCCCTGACGAGATGAACTACTTTGCCGAATCCATCGCTGAGATGAACCAGGACTGGGGGCTTGCCCTTGCCACCTGTGCAGAAAAAATAGATCTCTCCGCCTATGGAGTCGAGAAGAACCGGTGCATCGACGACCGCCTCCTCCGCCGTCTCTTCCCAGATGATCCTGAGTTGATGGCATTCCTCGGTCCAGCCCCTCAGCGCGATCTATTTGGGAACATTGTTGAAGATCCCAGGAGACGAAAAAGCCTGAAGGACAAGGGGCAGCGGAAAGAATGTGGGTGTATCAAGAGCAAAGACATCGGTACCTATTCCACCTGCCCCCATCTCTGCCGCTACTGCTATGCGAACTCGGTGGAGAAGACGGTGAAGAGGAACTACGAGAAGCACCAGCCTGATATGGAGGGTTTGATCGCGTATTATACTGAGTAAAGGACCCTTTCCATGGTTGAAGAATCGGAGCGAGATCTGCCGTTTCTCAAGCCACGTAAATAGGCGTATATTGTGGTCATGGTGTTTTCCGTCATTGTGGCCCCCACGAGACATATATGGGGCCGATAAAAACCAGGA